>NZ_CP100416.1:6729394-6741128 GCF_026017845.1 Amycolatopsis mediterranei | reverse complement strand
ACGACTACGAGAAGTCGCTGCCAGTGGTTGCTTGAACTGTGTAAGCCCCTGTCCACCGTTCGGGGTGAACCTCAGAGAGGACTAGCCCCGCGTGCGCGGGGACGACAAGACGCAGGGCATGGACGTGTGTTCCAGGCGTCGGGACAGCTCGGCGTCTGCGGGGACAATCAAGGTCAACGCCGATCTTCGCACGCTGCTCGACGACGGACCGGCCCCGCGTGCGCCGGAGACGACGCATGGTCGGCCAGCCTCAGCGCACGAACATTGAGACCAGCCCGTGCGCGGGGATGACGCCCACCAGCGACCGGAATCCTCGGCGCGCCGTGACCACCGCGGCGTGCGCAGGGATCACAGGGTGAACCAGGACTGGCCGCGGCCGTCGCTGGGGCCAGCCCGCCGGTGGGGGACGACGACCCCGACCGTCCGAGGCACTCGGAAGTGAATGACCGATCCGCGTACGTGGCGGCGACTGGCTGGTAGCCGGCGTCGCCGCGTACTGACCGGACCAGCTCCGCGCGGGCCGTCATCACAGTATGGCAATTTGTTATGGCGGGATACGTCGAGGGTCTCAGCGGTGGAGCTGCATCCTGGCCCGGTTTGACAACGGACGTGAATTGTCCAGACCTTGTTGTAGCTGGCGATTTCAAGGGGGGAGGTGGCGGAGGGATGTTTGAGGCAGGTATAGAGTGCCGAGCCTTAGCTGGCGATTGGTGGGGAAGCGCAGTCGAGGGGGACGCATGGTTAGGGGTGCGTGGGGCGGTGTCTGATGTTTGGCTGCCGTGGGGAAAGTCGGCGAAGCGAGCTGGTTGTCATCCGCTGATCTGTCACATGCTGGATACGGCGGCGGTGGCGGAGCGGTTGGCGCCGCTGTTGTTGCGGGGGAGGGTGCGGTCCGAGCTGGCAGCAGCGTTCGGAGTGCTGGGTGATGCGTGGGGCTGGACGGCGTTCTTGTGCGCTGTTCATGATCTTGGGAAGTATTCGCCGACTTTTCAGGCGTTGAATTTTCCGTTGTCGTCGGCGCGGCTGGGGTCATGGGCGGTACGGGATCTGGAACTCGTGGCGAAGCTGCATGGGGTGCCGCGCCGGGTCGATACGCCGCATGGATTGCTCACCGCGTTGCACTTGCAGGAGCTCTTGGTCTCATGGGGTGCGTCGAGGCGCACGGCGGTCATGATCGCCGCGGCTCTGGGTGGGCATCATGGTCATTTCCCGGCCGGTGAGGTCGTTGCGCAGGCCCGGCGTGAGATCAACGCCCATGGTGAGCGGGTGTGGGCGGAGCAGCGGACGACCTTGGTCGCCGAGTTGGCTCGGCTCAGAGGCTTGCCGGACCCACGGACCCTGGACTGGGCGCAGGTGGACCTGTCGGTCCCGGCGGCGGTGGGGTTGGCTGCGCTGACGACGGTGAGCGACTGGATCGCCTCGGATACGAGCAACTTCGCCTTCGCCGAAGACGAGGTCGATCTCGCGGCTTACGCCAAGGATGCGGCTGTGCAGGCTGAAGCGGCGGTTGATCGGCTGAAGATGAGCTCCTGGTCGCCTCCTGGCGGTGCTCGTTTTGATGAGCTTTTCGGCCAGTCGCCTCGCTCCGTGCAGGAAGTGATCGAGCGGGTGACCGCCGACCTCGAGGGGTCGGCGCTGGTGGTGGTGGAGGCGCCAACCGGGGAGGGAAAGACGAAGGCCGCGCTGCAGGCCACTGCGACGATGGTTTCTCAGTTCGGTCTGGCGGGGTCGTATCTTGGGATGCCAACACAGGCGACCAGCAACCAGATGTTCGCCGTGATGCAGGCGATGCTGACGCGTCTCGGCGATCCGACCACGGTGAGCTTGGTGCATTCTGCGGCCCGGGAGGTCCTGGCGGAGCCCGCCGAGGTCGGTGTGGACGAACCGGGCACGCTGGATGCCGAGGCGCAGGCGTGGTTCACGCGCAAGCGGAGCCTGTTGTCCGTGCTCGGGTGCGGGACGATCGATCAGGCGTTGAAGGGGGCGTTCCGGTCGGGTCACGTGTTCGTCCGGCTGGCGGGATTGGCGAACAAGGTGGTCGTGTTCGACGAGGTCCACGCCTACGACACCTACATGTCCACTCTGCTGCAGCGGCTGCTGATGTGGCTGGGCGCGCTGGGCGCGCCGGTGGTGCTGTTGTCGGCGACGTTGCCCTCGAGCCGCCGAGCCGAGCTGATCGCCGCGTGGCAGGCGGGGTACCGCGGCTGCTACCCGCAGGAGATCAACGTCCCGCCGGCGTCGAAGCCGTACCCGCGTGTCACCGTGGCCGACACTGCCGAGGTCGTTGACCATCCGGTGGAGATCTCGGAACTCAACCGGGACCGCGTCGTCCACCTCGAGCACGTTCCCGACGAGCGGGTGGTCGACTGGTTGCTGGTGGCTGCGCAGGGTCGCTGTGTGGCGGTCGTGCACAACTTGGTCCGGCGCGCCACCGAGACCTACGCCGAGCTGGAACGCCGCATCAAGGAGCTTCCCGAGGAAGATCGGCCGGTGTTGCTGGCAATCAACGGCACCTTGCCCACCGGCGCGCGGCGACGCGTCGAGCAGGAGCTGCAAGGCTTCTTCGGTGAAAACGGTATGAGGCCGCGTCGGGCAATCGTGGTCGGGACGCAGGCGATCGAGCAGAGCCTCGACCTCGATTTCGACGCGCTGATCACCGACCTGGCACCGATCGACCTGGTGTTCCAGCGCGCAGGCCGGGTGCACCGCCACCGCCGCGACGCGGCGCGAGGCCGGCTGACGGTGGCGATTACCGGGGTCGTCGACACTCCGGCTGGGCCGCAGTTCCCGGCGTATCTGCGGACGGTGTACGCGCCGATTGTGCTGATGCGCACCTGGGCCGCGCTCAAGGACCTCGATCGGATCGAGTCGTGGACGACGATGGCGCAGCTGGTGGACGAGGTGTACGGCGATCAGGTCGCGTGCCCGCGGGGTTGGGAAGCAGCGTGGCGCCGGGAAAGTGACCGTTTGGCGGTCGCGCAGCACAACGATCGTGAGGCTGCGGCGGAGTCGTATCTTCCGCAGCCGCACATGGTCGAGGTGCTATCCGAGCTGACCGAACGGCCTCGTGCGTTGCGAACTCGGAAGTCCACGGGGAGGAAGCGTTGACCGGAGGCGACGACGAAC
Source organism: Amycolatopsis mediterranei (assembly GCF_026017845.1). Taxonomy (NCBI): domain Bacteria; kingdom Bacillati; phylum Actinomycetota; class Actinomycetes; order Pseudonocardiales; family Pseudonocardiaceae; genus Amycolatopsis; species Amycolatopsis mediterranei. The sequence continues at coordinate 6,738,002 of NZ_CP100416.1, read as the reverse complement.
TGGCCGAGCTGTCGGTGCGGGTGGTTCTCTACCGCCGCGACCAGGACGGCGAGCTGAAGCCGGTGTATCCGGACTCGGATGGCCTGCTGGAGTCGGCGACGGTGCTGGCGGCGCCGATCAACGTGCCCGCGGCGGTGGTGCGGGCGTTGCTGGATTCCGAGGTGCCCGCGGACTTCGCTGCGGATCCGTGGCTGAACCGGCATCGTGCGCTGGTGTTCACCGACGGCCAGTGCCGCGTCGCAGGGTACGAGCTGCGATATCACGACAAGTTCGGGGTCTACGCGAGCGAGGAGACATGAGCGCGACCTTCGACCTCACCACCGAATCGTGGATTCCAGTGGTCTACCTCGACGAACCCGACGGTGCCGAGACACTGGTGGGACTGCGGGAGCTGTTCTCGTCAGCACACCGGATCCGTCGAATCGTGGGGGAGACCCCGCCGATGACCGCGGCGCTGTATCGGCTGGCGCTGGCCATCTTGCACCGCGCCTACGGGCCGGCTCGCTTGCCGGAGTGGGAGAAGTTGTGGACGACCGAGACGTTCGCCCCGGCGCTGCTGGCCGCCTACCTCGACCGGCCGGGCCTGTCCTTCGACCTCTTCGATCTGCAACGTCCCTTCCTGCAATGCCCGGGACTGCCGGAGGGCAAGAAGTCGACGGTCGCGAAGCTGATCCCGCACCGGGCCGTCGGGAACCGGGTGACGCTGTTTGACCACACCACCGCGCAAGACCGGGTCGAGCTGACCCCGGCGGCTGCGGCGCGATGGCTGGTGACAGCACAGGCCTTCGACCCCGGTGGGATGAAGACCCCGTACAAGACCGACAAATCATCCGAGCGGGCCCCCTGCAACTACTTCGGCGTCGTCCTCGTCGAAGGCGCCAACCTCAAGGAAACGCTGCTGCTGAACGCCGTGCGCTACGACGCCCAGGCCTCCGACGACGCACCGGCATGGGAGGCACCGACACCGTCACCGGAACCGGACAAACGCCGATCGCGGGGATGGACCGACGTCCTCACCTGGCCGTCACGGCGCATCTGCTTACTCCCAGAGCACACCAACGGCGCAACCGTGGTGGCGAACGCAGTTCTTACGCCCGGTACGCGCCTGGTCGGTGAGCGTCCGGAGATCGAACGCATGGCCGCCTACCGAACTCCGCGCACACCGAGCGGCAAACCGAAACCGGACGCGCCGATGCTGCCGATCCGGCTGCAACCAGTCCGCGGCGTGTGGCGGCACAGCGTCGAGCTGCTGCTGGTCGACCCCTGGTCCGAAGAACGCACCCGCCTGCGTCCGCAGGCGCTCAAACAGCTCGCCACACTCGCCGAACACGGCTCCATCCCGGCCGACACCGTGTACACGCTGAGGGTGTTCGGCCAGCGGCTCGATGCGAACGCGAGCGTCGTCGAGGCATACCTCGAAGAGGAAGTCCCGGCGCCGGTCGCCTTGATCCGGGCCGGGGACGACGCGTTGACCGGGTTGGTCGGGTGCGCGATTGAGCTGGCCGAGGAGGCCGGCGCGGCACTGCGCGCGATGCAGCGGGAGTACCACAAGGACATGCGCGCCGAGCCCGACGTCACGTTGGATCTGGCCTACTGGCCCGCGCTGCCGACACCGTTCGCCGCGTTCTTGCGCGCTCTGAACGACGCGCGCTTGGCCGGGCAGTCCGAACAGCGCGCCATGGCCGGCTGGCGACGCGCGGTCACCTCCGTGGCGGAGCAGGCCGCGGACAGCTGGGCTGCCGGGATTGCCGCGGATGGACGCAGCCTGAACATGATCGGCAAGCACTTGGGCGCCGTCCTGGATCGGCTGCGCACGATCGCCCGCACGTACGACGCCCAGATCGCGAAGTACCTCACGAAGGACGGCCACGAGTGAGCACACCGGTTGCCCAGCGGCGGGATGGGTTCATCTCCGCCCTGTACGCGTTGAACGCCGGCCTCGAGTCCAGCATCCCGAAACGGCGCTCGGAGGCTCGCCAGGTGCTGGCGCGGCTGCGTCGCAGCCTGGTCACCGCGCGCCCGGAACCTGCCGCGTACGAGGTCGTGTTCCGCCATGACCCGCCCGAGTCCGAGCAGGACGCCTGGATACTCGTCGCGGGGTTGTTCGCGCTGCACCCAAAGGCCAGTCGCCGCGGGGACCGTTCGATCGGCACCGCGATGCAGGCGCTGCAGGACAAGCGCGGCGACTCGGCCACCCGCCGGTTCGAGCAGCTGCTCGGCCGGGACCGGGCCGGGCTGCCGCACCATCTGCGCCAGATCGTCCGCTTGCTGGCGGCCGAGGGGATCCCGGTCAACTACGCCGCCCTGCTCGACGACCTTGTCGTCCTGATGGGCGACAAGTACAGCGAGGACACCGCGCACCGGATCCGGCTGCGCTGGGCCCGCGACTTCCACCGCAAACGCAAAACCACCACGACCGACAACGGCGAACCGGCACCCGCCCCGACCACTGTGGAGAACCCCGCGTGATCATCGAACTTCACCTGCTGCAGTCCTTCCCGGTCAGCAACCTCAACCGTGACGACGTCGGCCAGCCCAAGACCGCCACGTTCGGCGGCAGCACCCGCGGCCGGATCTCCAGCCAGTGCCTCAAACGCTCCGCCCGCCAGCTGTTCACCGACCACGGCCTGACCGACACCGAAACCGGCATCCGCACCAAACGGCTGCGCAACGAGGCGGCAGCGCTGCTGACCAAACGCGGCCGCGACGAGCAAGAGGCAGCCGGAGTGGTCACCGCCGGACTGGAACAGCTCGGCTTCGGCGTCGACCAGGACAAGGGCCTCACCGAATACCTGCTGTTCGTCGGCACCACCGCGATCGAACACCTCGCCGGCTACTGCGACGACCGGTGGGACACGCTCGCCGCTGTCGCCGCGGCCAAGGACGGGAAGAAGAAGCCGGCTAAGGCCAAACCGGACAAGAATGACCTCGCCGAGGCCAAGCGGATGCTCGACGCCACCCGTGTCGCCGACGTCGCCCTGTTCGGCCGCATGATCGCCGACAACAAGGACTTCAACGTCGACGCCGCCTCCCAGGTCGCCCACGCTCTGTCCACCCACGCCGTCGCCACCGAGTTCGACTACTACACCGCCGTCGACGACCTCAAACCCGAAGCGGAATCGGGCGCGGACATGATCGGCACCGTCGACTTCAACGCCGCCTGCTACTACCGCTACGCCAACCTCGACCTCGACCGGCTCCGCCAGAACCTCGCCGGTGATGACGAGTTGGTCGCCCGCGCTGCCCGGGCCTGGCTCGGCGCGTTCATCCACGCCGTGCCGAGCGGGAAGCAGAACTCGATGGCCGCGCGGACCATGCCCGACACCCTCCTCGGCGTCGTCCGTGACGGCGGAGCCTGGAACCTGGCCAATGCCTTCCTCAAGCCGGTCACCGGCGAAGACATCATGGCCGCCTCCACCGCCAGCCTCACCCAGCACTTCCAGCAGCTACGCGCGTTCTACGGCTCCAGCAGCATCCGAGCCGCCGTCGCGGCATCGGTCACCGGGCAACTGCCCGACATGGACGGCACCGACACCGCCGCCAGCATCGACGAGTTCACCTCCCGCATCCTCGCCGCCGGGACGACACCGGCATGACCCACACGCTGGCGCTGTGCTTCGACGCCCCCATGCAGTCCTGGGGTCTACGCTCCCGCGGCATCTTGCGTGACACCGCCCGAGAACCCACCAAATCCGGAGTCGTCGGACTGCTGGCCGCTGCCACCGGAGTCGAACGCGACGACGAAGCCGGCATCGCCACGCTGGCCGCGCTGCGTCTCGGTGTCCGCGTCGACCGGGAAGGCCTGCTCGAACGGGACTACCACACCACGCAGAACGTGCCCACCACAACCGGATCCGGGCACCGCACGGTCGTCAGCGAACGCTACTACCTCGCCGACGCCCTGTTCCTCGTCGCGATCGAAGGACCAGAAACCCTGCTCAGCGAGCTGGCCGATGCGGTAACGAACCCTCGCTGGCCGCTGTTCTTTGGCCGCCGCGCCTTCGTGTCCGCCCGTCCGCTGTTTGACGACGGTCTCCATGCTGGCAACCTTGAGCAGATCCTGCGTGAGCACCGCTGGCTCGAACACCCCGACCGAGCCGGTGCGATGATCCCAGGTCAGCAGCAGATCGCCTTACGCACCGTTGTCGACTGTCCGACCGGCACCGTGGGTGCCGAACCACGTCACGACGTCCCCCGCTCCTTCGCCCACGGTGCCCGTAGCTTCGCCACTCGCACGGTACTCGTCGGCGAAGTCCCGCTGACCGACAACATGATCCCCGCCGGAGACACCACGTGTTCCTGAGCAAACTCACCATAAATGTACACTCGCGCACCTTCCGCCGCGACTACGCGAACGTCCATGACATGCACCGGACCCTGATGTCGGTCTATCCCGACGTCCCCGCCGACACCCCGAAACGGCAAGCCCACGGCGTGCTCTGGCGCCTGGACAGCAACCGCGGCAGCTACGTCCAATACGTCCAAAGCCACACCCGCCCCGACTGGGACAAGCTCCCCGACGGACACCTGAACGCACCCGCCGAAATCCGTCCCCTGCAACCAGTTCTCGACGCCATCACCGCCGGCCGGAAACTCGCCTTCCGCTTCGTCGCCAATCCCACCAGGTGCGACAACAAGACCCGTCAACGGATTCCCCTCCGGCAACCGGCCGACCAGATCGACTGGCTGATCCGCCAAGGCCAAACCCACGGCTTCGTCATCCCCGCCACCGCAGCCGGACCTGACATCGCCATTACCCCCACCGCCACCATCACCGGACGCAAAAGCGAACCGAGCAAGATCACTATCGAACCGGTCCGGTTCGACGGACACCTCATCGTTACCGACCCAGCCGCCTTCACTGACGCCTTCAGCAACGGCATCGGACGCGCCAAAGCCTACGGCTGCGGCCTGATCAGCCTCGCCCCATCGCGAACGCTCTGACATATGACGGGAACAACATGGGGACCAGCTCCGCCTGCGAGGTGGGGGCGATCGGAGATGACGGTCTGCGACGCGAGAGCGCAGGGCCAGCCCCACCCGCGCGGGGATACCAAGCCGAACTCGTTCATAACCCGGACGGAGCTCGGACCAGTCCTGTTTGCGCGGGGACGACGTCCTGACGGGCCTGGGAGGAGGCTTTCTGCGGGACCAGCCCCCCTGCGCGGGGTGACGGCACGATCGTGTGGGAGAACATCGTGAAGATGGGACCAGCCCCGCCTACGCGAGGACAACTTCACCACAGTCGGGTTGTCGCCGGACTCCTGGGGACCAGCCCCGCGTGCGCAGGGACGACAACCTCGGCGAGTACGACCGACTCCAGATCCAGGGATCAGCCCCGAGTGCGCGGAGACGACGTGGACTGGCGGCTCGGGTTCAACCCGGAGACGGGATCAGCTCCGCTTGCGAGGGGACGACGGGGGCGCCAGGAGTCGTGTCCTGGGACCTACGGGACCAGCCCCGCTTGCGAGGGGACGACACCTCAATGAAGTAGGTGTGGCGCTGTTGTCGGCGTCAGCTCGACTCGTGCTCCGACCGAGGCCCCCCTCGATCAGCCAGCCCATGGAGCTTGCTCACGACGTCGCACACGCTGCTTTCGGTGCTGCCCTCAACTGCCACGACCGACGGAGTGCCGGTAGTCGCACGCTCGCTCAGTTAGGCTTCTGCGAGTCCTCCTACCTCTCTTTCGTGGCCATCCGGCCGTGACCGTGGCGCCGACGTCGAAGTCTGAGGCGAATCCACGCTGGGACAAGTCCGCACACCAGGGCAAAGAATGCGGCGCCGATCAGCGCGGTCAGCCATCTGGGCAGGCCGCTCGGCGGACCGAGTGTCAGTACCGACACGAAGTCGAGCGCGGCCCATGCCAGCATGAACCAGAACAACCAGTCCCGATAGACCGGCGCGTCGAACAGTCGCAGCACTGCATTCATCCGCTTCGGCAACGGCGCCGGCGGAACTGAGAATGTAGTACCGACATCGTCGCCAGTCCGGAGTGCGGTCCCTCTTCGTTCTGGCGTCGTTCTGTCGGAAGGGACTGTATCGCCTGATGAATTTGATGCGGTCGTGCCGGGAACTGCGCCTGGGTCGCTACTCTTCTGACGTTTCTCCGGCAATAGACCGGCAATAGACCGGGAGTCGGACGATCGTCCCTTTCTTCCTTGCTGGTGTCAGTTATGGACCGTGTGGCAACGGTCGCCATCGCGAGATCCGCGTGTAGTCTGAGATCGCCCAGTTCGGGTGGCAACCGCGCGCGAATGACAGCAAACGACATGCGGCCGCGGTTAGTTGTAGCCTGGTAGGCGGCTAGGTACAGGTCACCGTTGACTGCCAACGCAAGCTCAGTGACCGAGGGTGCTAGCGCGACTCGCGCTAACTCTCGGCTGGTCCATGTTTCAATCTCCGTCCAGCGAAGGGAAACGCTGTCGCCAACGGTCAGGAAGGAGGTTTCATCGAGCGCGATTAATCCCATGGGATTCGACTGAGCGTCGGTATGCCGTGACTCCTGATCGGTCGCTGGCGACGAGACAAGATAGCCTGCGTTTCCGACCGTCAGTAACGAATCGGCAGAAAGTCACGCCGAGGTGAATGCATTGGCGGGCGAGTAATTAATTTTATGCCGTTTTTGAAGGCCGAGCTTGTCGTCCAGTCTGGTTACGGAGGCGCTGTGGTCGAGCAGTCCGCCGTTGTCGAAGACCCAAAGACTGCCATCTGGATGCCGGCATAGGCAGCTGTTCCCAGAAAGACCGCCACCGACTGTCGTGATCTGGCCATCGCGAAATAGCCCCACGCCGGATCGACGGAGGAACACGATCGATCCGTCCTCGTTGGCTAGCACGTTCCGCTGGCAGTCAGGCACCGGCGCAGCCATTGTCACCGTGTGCGCCTCGAAGTCGACGTCGAGAATTCCGTGTTCAGTCGTCACCAGCAGACTGTTCTGGCCGTGACAGGCGATCCCGAGTTGACCGGATTCGATGCCGGACAGAACGACCTGCGCGTCCAAACCGTCGACAGCTTCAAGCAGGGGGCCGTCAGTCATCTCGCTCGGCGGCCCGAGGCGGATGTCGGGTATCTCGGCGGGCGCGAACAACTGGGCGAGGGGGGTGTACGGCTCACCGTAGAACGAGGCCCGATCGCGAACCAGGTTGAACAGCTCCTGTGGCGGCACCAGTCCGCCGAGCATGGCTTCCCAGTGTTCGATGCTCAGGAGGAGCACTTCGAGCCGGTCGCCGTCGGCTATATCGTCGAGAGCTTCTGGGCTGTAGCCCGACATGGAGAGGAATACACCGTAGGTGCCGGACAAGCGCTGCCGGACGCGTTTCTGCAGCTTGGCGATACGTCCGGTGTCCGCCTTGGTCTTCTCCCACTTGGCCTCGACGACGAAGCGGACGCCGTCGATGGCGAACGCGACGTCGATCTCGCCGGCGGCTCGGACATTGGCCGTGGCCTGGATGCCCCAACATTGTAGGAGTTCAGCGATCATGTTGTTGAAGCGCTGACCACGTGTCTGAGGTGTGTGCCCGGTTAGCTGCTGTAGCTGCCCGTACTCACTGATGAGTTGCCGCCATCGGTCCATGTCAGGTAACACCCGGACAGTCTTGCGCATCCGCACGGTTACCTCACTTTTAACCCCAACTGGCAGCGAACGCAGTTCAGATAGTGCTCTCGGCGGAGAGCTATTGTCGCTCTCCGCCGGACCGGCCCCGCGTGCGCGGGGACGACAGCTTGTCCAGGCCGAGGAAGTCGGCCACCCAAGGACCAGCTCCGCGTGCGTGGGGACGACAACGGCGGCATCCGAGCGGTGTGACCGGCATGGGACCAGCCCCGCGTGTGCGGGGACAACCTCACCATCCAGCACGCGGGCATCTACTTCGTGGGACCAGCCCTGCGCGTGCGGGGACAACGACTACAAGGCGGTCGATTGGCCGGTCGTGCAGGGACCAGCCCCGCGCGTGCGGGGACAACACTTGCTGACCTGCGAATCTATCATTGGAAACAGTGTTTCTCGTTCACTTCGCTACTGACGGGACGACTCGGCGGTGATGAGGTCGGGCGGGCCTTCTCGGGCGTAGCCCGCCTCTCGATGGGGAGTCCGGCGACGTCCTGGGAGGAGCCCCGCGTACGCGGGGACGACAAGGAACGCGACGACCGGCTCGCCGTCGTGTCGGGACCAGCCCCGCGAACGCAGGGACGACTGCGTGAGGATCGCCTCGGGCTTGCCGGTGTGGGGACCAGCCCCGCGTACGCGGGGACGACTACCGCTGCCCGGCCGGGGAGAGGCCCTTCACCGGACCAGCCCCAGGTGCGCGGGGACGACATCGTGCTGCCGGAGGTCCTCAGCGAATCGATCGGACCAGCCCCGCGTACGTGGGGACGACAGTATCCGGAACCTCCGCCGGGTGCTGGCCGAGGGACCAGCCCCGCGTACGCGGGGACGACGGGAACGAGGTGTTCGTCGAGCGCGGCATCGTGGGACCAGCCCCGCGCGTGCGGGGATAACGACGACTGGCACCACTGGATCGGGCAGCCGGGACCTAGGGCCTGTATCGAAGTCGGTCAGAGCCATTCGTCGATGGCTGCGATGTGGATGGTGGCTTCGTAGCGGACAGCG
>NZ_CP100416.1:6715818-6728496 GCF_026017845.1 Amycolatopsis mediterranei | reverse complement strand
CTATTTCGGCCGCCGACACGCCCAGCACGGTCAACTCCAGCTCAACCTGCCGGAGACAACTTCGATACAGGCCCTAGTACTACAGGGCTAGATCTTTGCGTGTCGGTACGTGATACCGATCGCGGGTTGTGCGACTATTTGCCGGTGACCATTCCTTCTGCTGCGCGGTGCGAGGTTGCAGGTACTGTGACTCGGGAAGATCTGGCTGTATGGGATCAAGAGTTCCGGGATGTCTGCGCGCGGCTTGACGGGTTGTTCTATCGGACGGATTCACGTGCGCATGCTCGGCATTATCTGCGTGGGTTGATCGCTCCGCTGGAGCGGAAGAACGGTTGGACGATCGCGGAGTATTCCGGGAACCCGGAGCCGAAAGCCCTGCAGCGGCTGTTGAACCTGTCTCCGTGGGACGCTGATGAGGCACGGGATCTGGTGCGCGCGTACGCGATGGAGCATTTCGCTGACCCGCGTGGCGTGCTGATCGCGGATCCGACCGGGTTCGCGAAGAAGGGAGACAAGTCAGCGGGTGTTCAACGTCAGTATTCGGGGACGCTGGGTCGGATAGACAACTGTCAGATCGGTGTGTTTCTGGCCTTCGTCAACACGGCCGGCGATCGGGTACTCATTGATCGGGAACTGTACCTGCCTGCTGAGTCATGGTGCGCCGATCCCGGTCGCCGAGCCGAGGCGCGTGTGCCCGAGAAGGTGACGTTCGCTACCCGCCCGAAGCAGGTCCAGGGCATGATCGCGCGGGCGGTGGCGGCCGGGGTGCCGTTCGCCTGGTTCGCCGCGGACGAGGAATTCGGGCAGAATCCGGGACTGCGCTCGTATCTGGAAACCGAAGGAATCGCCTATGCGATGGCCGTGCCGAAGAACACCGACACCAGCACCGGCGCTATCTCCTCGGCGACCGGCATAGAGACACTGGTCAAACATGTCGCATCACGGCTGAAACCCCACGATTGGTCCCGCCGCGCCTGCGGGATCGGCGCCAAGGGCTTCCGGACCTACGACTGGGCACTGGTCGACGCCGGCGACGGTCACCAGTATGTGTTCCGGCGGAACATCGCAGACGGCGAAATCGCCTACTTTCACTGCTACAACCCGCACCGGGAACCGCTGACGGAACTGGTCCGCGTCATCGGTTCCCGCTGGCCGATCGAGGAATGTTTCGAAGCAGCCAAAAACGAAGCAGGGCTCGACAACTACCAGGTCCGCCTCTACCACGCCTGGTACCGGCACATCACCCTCTCGATGCTCGCCATGGCATTCCTCGCAGTCATGAGACACAAAGCAAAAAAAGAAGAACTCCACCTGTGGACAGAACGGACACCCTGACCACCCGAACCCGGCACCTGATCGCGCTCACCATCGCCGAGATCCGACACCTGTTCAACCTCGCCGACAAAGATGATCACGCCATCGACCACGGCCTTCGCTGGTCTGCTTGGCGCCGCGAACACCAGGCGGACGCCCGACGACACCACGTCAGACGCCGCCTCCGGCTCCAGATGTTAGAGATCTAGCCCTGTAGTACTAGCCCCCGCGCGTGCGGGGACGACAGGCCGGCCGCCTTCAGGTTGCCCCAACCGTCTGGACCAGCCCCGCGCGTGCGGGGACAACGACGCCCAGTATCAGCAGGCCACCGCCACCGTGGGACCAGCCCCGCGCGTGCGGGGACAACGCGGTGGACGACTGGGACATCCGGATCAACCAGGGACCAGCCCCGCGCGTGCGGGGACAACCGCCGGCTCCGTGGTCGTCATGCGAGTGCTCCCGGACCAGCCCCGCGCGTGCAGGGACAACACTTGCTGACCTGTCTTGGGGCGAGTATTGCACTTTCGCTGGGGACGGTGCTGCTCATCGCTGTATCGCGGGTCGTTCCTCGCGCCTGTCTGCGCATGCCGGTCTCCCGCCGGCGGTTTCGGGGGAGTCAGCCCGTGTCGGGTTCCATGGGTGGCGAGGCTCCAGCACCAGCCGGCCAGTTCCCGGGCGACGGCGACCGCGCTGACGGCGGGGCGTCTGCTGCGGGCTTCGAAGCGAGTCCAGTGGCAGTGCAGCCGCCGATTGCCGACCTCCGCCCGCTGCCGGACCGCCGGTGGTTGGCCGTCCTGGCGGCGGATCAGCTCCCGGCTGAGCCGGTAGCGTTTGCAGTGGTATCAGGCGGCCTCGACCAGCAACCGCTGGCCATCGGAGTTACCGGTCTTGGTGATCGCTCCTTGGTGACGGTGTTCACCGCTCGAAGAGTCCGCGGGCACCAGACTGACGTAGGCGCCGATCGACGCACCGGTGAACCGCCGCCAGTCCCCGATTTCCGTCACCAGGCCGAACGCGGTCAGCGTGCTTACCCCGTGCAGGCAGGCCAGCCGCCCCATAACCGGCGCGAACACCGGGGGCGCCGCCAGTTCGGTGATCGCAGCGTCCAGCCGGGCCCGCTGAGCCCGCGTAGCAAGCACCGCGTCGAAGGCCTCCTCGAAGGCCAGCCGGACCCCGACCCGGTCAAAGGTCAGCGACCGCAGCCAGGCTTCAGTGCCCCGGTCCATGCAGTGCCGTCATAGAGCAACCCTGCCGCAGCAACGACTTCGACAGCCGGTGCCGGGGCCGCGTCAAATTCCTCGGACATTCGATCGAGGGACCAGCCCCGCGTGCGTGGGAACAAGGTAGACAGTGGCGAGGTTGAGCTGCCCGAGCGGGACCAGCCCCGCGTGCGCGGGGACGACGTTCCTGTTCCGTAGGCGCCAACGTACACGTAGGGACCAGCCCCGCGTGTGCAGGGACGACTGCCACTTCGTCGTACCAGTTCTTGACGCCGTCCGGACCAGCCTCGTGTGCGCGGGGACGACAACAGGCTGGTGTAGCCCGGCGGGCAGGTGACGGGACCCAAGCCCCGCGTGCGCGGGGACGACGATCTGCCCACGTACGAGTGCGACCCGAACGGCGGACCAGCCCCGCGTTCGCGGGGACGACACGCCGAGGGTGACCAGGCGCAGCTTGAAGTCGGGACCAACCCCGCGTGCGCGGGGACAACGAGCACGTCGTCTCGCCCACGACGTTCGAGACGGGATCAGCCCAGCGTGCGCGGGGACAACGATCAGACTTTCCAGAACAATCTAGCCAATGCGGGATCAGCCCCGCGTGCGCGGGGACGACCGCGAAGGTCGGGTGAAACCGCCGATCGTGTGCGGACCAGCCCCGTGCGTGCGGGGAAAACCGCGACGGCGACACCTGTCGCTACTGCGGGATCGGACCAACCCCGCGTGCACGGGGAGCTCCTGCGGGCTCTGCTTCTCGTAGTCGGCCTGCGGACCGGCCCCGCGTGCGCGGGCAAACGGACGGTGCGGCGCGAAGCTCAACCGGCTTCCGGGACCAGCCCCGCGTGCGCGGGAACCGCGAAACGCTGTCCGACGTGTCGATCTCCCTGGGACCCGCCCCGCGTGCGCGGGGAAAATATCGTCGAGCCGGCCAGCTGGGACGAAGGCGCGGCACCAGCCCCGCGTGCGATGGGAAGCGGCTTGGTGACGATCAGGTTCCGCCACGGGCAGGGACCAGCCCCGCGTGCGGGGAAAACGTCCCCAACGACGACGACACCCGCTACACGACAGGACCAGCCCCGGGTTCGCGGGGAAACCTCTTGCTGACCTGCGACTCTACCAAGTGAAACAGTGTTTTCTATTCAGTTTGGCTCGGGTGTTCGCAGCGTCTGCCGATGCTGATCTTGCCTAGTCGACGAAGTTGTTCGGTGTTCACCGTGACACCCTCCAGTGAGCGCCCGCCAGACCGGTGGTCATCGCGTCTTCCGGATGCTTCACGGTCGGCGCGACGCAAGGAACTGCGTCGCACCCACACGTCTCTGCTGCGGAGAAATAGTTGGCGGTAATCAAGGACGCTCGTTACCTCCTTGAAGTTATCGCCCAACTTGTCAGGATCTGCCTGCGCGTGCGACGAGGGGACTGTTGGCGCTCCAGCAGCTACGGGGTCGATGATAGGGCCAGCCTCGAGGCTGCGGGGGTGACCCGTTCTACGGGACCTGGCGCAGTCGGGTGGGTGACCAGCCCTGTGCGGCGACAACTCGATCTTGTCGCCGCTGTTTCGCTTGCTCGGCGCGGACGAGCCCCGCGTGCGCGGAGACGACAAGACGGACGACCTGAAGAAGCTGGCTGCGGAGGGACCAGCCCCGCACTTGCGGGGAAGACCTGCGCTGGTGCGCAGCCTTTGATGTCAACCCGGGATCAGCCCCGCGGGTGCGGGGACGGCTCGACTATTCGATACCGCTCGCGGCCGTCCTGAGGACCGGCCCCGCATGTCCGGAGACAACGGCGAGCAGGTCGTCCAGCTGCCGGACGGCACGGGACCAGCCCCGCGTGTACAGGGACGACAATTTGATGACATGCAAGTCTGTCATTCGAAACAGTGTTTCTTGTTCACGTTGCTGCCGAGGCGAGTTTCGTTGTCGCTCGCGAAGAGCGATGCTCCTGACGTCGGTTCTGAGGTAGACGTTGCGCTGTTGACGGTGTTCGCTCGGCGCAGGATCCCCGAGACTGCACCCCGCGAGACCACCGAGCCGGACGAGATTCAATGCTTCTAGGCCTCGGGTCCGCCTATCTCACGAGCGTCTCATCGTCTCGGCACGGGACGATCGGTAAGACGCAGTGACCGGGCGCCGTAACGCCGTCTGCGCCTCCTTCGATCACTATGTGTGATCGAAGAGCCTGTCGAGCTGGCCAAGGACCTCACCCGGCTGGTGCTGCAGCAGGCCGATTCAGTCGTGGCGATGTACCTGGCCGGGGCGAAGTACGAGCAGCCGGTGACCCGCGAGCAGAAGGAATCGATCGAGAGCATCATCGCCGCGGACTACGACGGGCGGACCGTGGTCGAGCTGCTGCAGAACGGGCACGACGCGCACGACTCCGGCCGGTCCGATGGGAAGCTCGAGTTCCTCCTCGACGAGAACGAGGGCGCACACGGCGTGCTATACGCGGCCAACGGCGGACGGCCGCTCGATCAGGAGAACTTCCGGTCGATGTGCTTGATCGCCCGGAGCAGCAAACGGCCCGACGAAGGCATCGGGAACAAGGGGGTCGGTTTCAAGAGCGTGCTGCAGCTATCCGACTGCCCGGAGGTGTACAGCGCCCGGCACGAAGGAGCAGGGCGTTTCGACGGCTTCCGGTTCCGCTTCGGCCGGCCTGACGACTTCGACGGGCTGGCCGCCCGGTCGAAGGAAAACTGGCCGGGCCTGGCGGATGAGCTGCGGGAGAATGTTTCGACCCTGAAGATCACGGTTCCGCTCTTCGAGACTCCCACGGTGGTCGAGGACTTCGCCCGTCGCGGTTACTCGACGGTCGTCCGGCTCCCGCTGCGTTCGGCCTCGACCCGCGACCATGCGCGGGACCAGCTCGAGGAGCTCGCGCACGACGAAGTGCCGTTCCACCTCTTCCTTACGCGCGTCGCGGAGATCGTGGTCCGGAGCCAGGCCGGCGAAACCGAGAGCAGACGCCGCCTGACCCGGAGCACCCGGGCAAGGCGAGGCACCAGCACCCTGTCCGTCGAGCACATCGACCTGGGCGAACAGCGTGAGTACGTGATCCTCAAGAGGGTCGTGGCCGAGACCGGGATACGGGCCGCGATCCGGGCGAGCCTCGACGACAACGCCATCGGCTCCGGTTGGGCCGGCTGGCAGGGCGCGGCCGAGGTCAGCGTGGCGGTGCCGCTGGGAGCTGCACTCTCCCAGGGACGCGTCTACACGTTCCTGCCGCTCGGCCCGGGCTCGCCATGCCCGATCGCCGCACTGGTCAACGGCCCGTTCTTCACCCGGCTTGACCGGCGGGACGTGCACGAGTCGATTCCGTTGAACGACTTCCTCTTCGCCGAGATCGCCGCGCTGTGCGCGGACGCGGTCGTCGCCGCCTGCCGCGGCGATCTGGAGCTGCCGGACGAAGTGCCGCTCGACCTGGTCTGCTGGGCGCCCGGCTGGACGCAGCGCCTCATCGCCGCTCTGCAGGCGCTCGGCGTCGAGCTCGTGGACCTGCCGGTGCTTCCGCCGCTGCAGCACCAGGGGGAAGGCTTGACCTTCAAGTCCGCGCTGCTGTGGTCGTACCGCGGGGCCGTCTTCACACCCGAGGCGGTCACGGCCGCCGGCGAAACCAGGTTGATCCGCTATTCGATCGACGAACAACGTCTCCGACGGCTGCGGAAGCTGGCGAAAGCCACCGACCACCCGGTTGAGGCGCGGCCAGCCGATCTGGCCGGCTTCGCCGAGACCCTGGCCGACGATCTCCTCCGACGAGGAGAATCCTACGAGGTCTGGGCCGGGTTCTACGACGATCTAAGCGTCGTGCTGACCGATGTGACACTTATCCGCGGCCATCGGGTGTTTCTCACCGAAGGGGGGATCCTCCGCACCAGCATCGAAGACGACGACCTGATGATCTACTTCGGCCCGGTGCGCGGTGAGGCGGGAGAGCTGCCTGAGCTTCCGGAGGTCGTACGTGACCGGCTGGCCTTCATGCCCGCCGACATCAACTGGAGCGACGAGCGCGGTCAGCGGCCGGGCCGCCGCTGGCTCGAGGCGATCGTCCGCGAGTACCGCACGGACGCCGTCCTCGACCTAATCGGCAAGGTCATGTACGACACCGAAGCCGAGGAGGTCCGCTCCGCTTGTCTCCGGTTCGCCTTCGATCTGTGGCAGGACACCCCAGCGGAGCGGCGGGCCACTGCGCTCGGCCGGGCCGGTCTTCTCGTACGTACTCGCAGTGGCTGGAAGGCGCCCGCGGAAGCGTACTTCGACGCGGGCTGGGGCGGACCGGCGGGCAAGATCGATCGGCAGTTGGCCGACTTGGTGAAAGCCACCGCACTGATTTCCGGGACGTTGGCCGCGGTGGGCCAGAGTCTGTTGTTCAAGCCGGAGCTGGGAGAGGCGACGCTGGACGACGTGCGGACATTCTTCGAGGCCTTGGGCGTGCGCCACGGCTTGGTTCCGCTCACCGTGCGCGCCAGTCGCTTCCAGCTCCAGGGCAAGACCCTGAAGAACCCGCGGACAGTCCCAGTCTTCCCTATCGAGATCAGTGTGGCGACCCAAGCGGCGTGGCGTGAGCTGGCCGCCCGACACTCGGGCAAGCCCAGCTACGACAGCACCCGATACCAGCCGGCGGGCGGAATCGCATACCTGCCTGGTCAGGAAGAGTGGTCCGAGTTCGACGACACGGCTCGTCGGCTCTACTTCCAGCTGGTGCTGCACGGGCTTGAAGTATGGCCGGCCACCACTCTTTGGACGTATTTTCAAGCCTCCTCCGACAGCGTGCGGGTCACCTGGCCGACGTTCGTGGCCGCGTTCCTGGTCCGAGCCGACTGGATCCCGCAGACGACGCCGGGGGACCGCGGCAAGCAGTTCTTCCGCCCGATGTCCGACGCGTGGTGGGTGGGTAACACCGACACACCCGACTATCTCAGCGCGGACCCGGCGGCTTTCCGGTCGCTGCTGACCGACCGGGTCCGCGTACACCTTCAAAGGCTGGGCGCCCGGTTCTGGGACGACCCGGGCACCGCCGCGGACCGACTGCGGGAGCTCACCTCGGTGGTCCGGCTGCGCGGACCTCGGATGTCGCTAGTACGCAACGCTTACGAGCAGGCTTGGCGAGACCTTGCCGACCGTGGCGAAGAGGTACCGCACGAGGTGATCGTGTCCGTGCACGGCAGCCTCGGCGTGCTCGACCTCGATCAGGAGGGGCCCGCGGTCTACACCCTCGACGAAGACGGCGCGGTGCAGGCGGCGCTGCTGATCCAGACTCCGCTGCCGATGCTCGCGGTCCGCAGTCCCGGCGTGGCCGAGCGGGTCCGTCAGACATTGGTGAGCGACGGAGTCAGCCGCCTCCGGGCTGCGTCGGCCGCCACCGTCCAGGTCCTGGCGGACGGAACAGACCCGCTGACCATGAAGTCCCAGCCGCTGACTGATCTCGGCGGCGACTGGCTTCCGCTGCTCGTCGACGCCATCGCGGACCGGCGTCGTCAGGCCCTGCCGGCGGCGGGAATCACGGTCGGCGCGACCGCCGGTGCGCTACGGGACTCCGTCGGGCTGGTCCTGGCGGACTCGATAACCGCGGTCATCGACGGACATCCGGTGGACCAGGAGTTCGCGCCGTCCTCGATGCGCGTCGTCTCGCCAGAAGGCGACCCGGTGATCGTGGCGCTTCGTGGCACCGGCGAGCCATGGGTGGTGCTCCAGTCCGCCGCCGCGGCGTTGGCCGAGTTCCGCGGGGGCCCGCCGATCGCTGACAGCGTCCGGCTCGCGCTCATTGACCTCACCCAGCGATGCGGCGACCGCACCCCCACGCTCGACGACCTGGCCGTCGTGCTGAAGCTGCCCGTCACCGAGCTGCAGAGCCTCGCCGGGGATGCGGCGTCGACCCGCTTCGAAGTAACGCCGGTGTTGGGGCTGCTCGCCTGCCTCGATCCGGGCATCGCCGAAGAGCTCCAGGGAGACCGTATCGGCGACCAACAGGAAATGCTGGATTGGCTCAGTCGCCGCGGCTTCGACGCGGACGAGATCCTGGCACTCGCCGGGCAGAACGACCTCTTGGACGCGACCCGGCAGCTCGACATTCCACTGGCCCAGGCCAATGCCGGGCTACGGGCGGTGAACTTGCCGCTGCTGCACAACGACATCGGGCACCGGCAGCAATTCGACGCCTACCTGCAACGGCACCGGCCGGAGCTCCAGGATCAGTTACGGGACCGCTTCGTGGCCAGGTTCCGCCGCGGCGAGCCACTCGACGAATATCTGCGTCTGCGGGACTTGCCGGGTCTGGAGCCCGATTCGACCTGGCTCGACACCTACTGGCACTTGCCTGACCACGTCGTCCAGGCACGTCTCGACTTGTGGCTTGCGTCCGTCGGTGAGCCACTTGCGGGGAAAGATCGGCTCCCGCCGGTCGACGAGCTCCGTGATCGAGGACGCCGGGCCGTAATGCGCACGCTTGAGCGCGCTCGGATCGTCATCGAGGCGTGGCTGCAACGCAACACCGCGGGCACTGGCGCGCGTCCGGCGGAGATCGCCGGCACACTCGAAAAGATGGTCCAAACAGGATTCCTGGACTTCGAGGTGCCACGCACCAGCGCGGTGGTGGTCTGGCTGGGCGAGCACGGGCAATGGCCGGTCGGAATGCCCGCCACCACCGAGCCCCGGCAGCTGGATCTGACCGACGGAGATCTCAAGGCCGCCGAGTCCCGGCTCAACGCCGGCCACGATACGGCGAAGCGTCGGACTGAAACCGTTCGTTACGCCGGAAAGACCTATTCCACCGGTACAGAGGACCGCGACAGCCTGATCCGGGCGGTCCGCGAAAGCGTCCCGCAAGGCGTTCTTGACACCTCCGCCACAGCCGACCGGATGGCTCCCCTTCCCCCGAGCAGCTCTGCGGTCAGCGGAAGCAGCTCGGGAGAGTGGCGCGCACCGGTACTGTCGGCAGAAAAGACCAGGTTGATCGGGCTCGCTGGTGAAATTGTGGCTGGCGAATGGCTGAATGCGAAGTTCGGTCTGCAACCGGAGGACACGTGGGTTTCTGGCTACCGCGCCGAATACCTCGCTGATGGGAAGGGAAACGATTCGTGTGGATACGATTTTCTCGTCACGCTCCCGGACCGAACGCTGCTCTATGAAGTGAAGGCCACAACCGACAATGCTCGCCAGTTCACCCTCGGCGAGTCGGAGGTCCGCCGGGCGAATGCACTGAGACCCCACGAGGAGTATCACATTCTCTTCATCTCGAACGTCCTTGATCCGGACAAGATGCGGCTCCGGGTGCTCCCGAACCCATTCTCGGTAGGCGGCCTGGCGTCTTACCAGGTGGTCGGCCGGTCGTTGAACCTTCGATTCCGCTCCGCCGACTGAGCTTCGGAAACCGCAGCGGCTGCCGGTGCGCAGCGAGGTCGTCGCCGTGCTGAGTGCTAACGCGCGGTCGTCGAGCTTGTCCTGGCTAACTGTTATCGGTCATGACGTTTACGACGGCTGGCCGAACCTGAGGCGAGGGGCGGGTCTTTCGGCGGCAGTATGAGAAGTGCGGCAAATCGTCCGCCGAGTAAAAGGTCATTCCATTCTACACTGTAATGTCCCGTTGTCTGTCTAGGGCTGCCGCTGGCTTGTGCGTTGCCAGGCTCGACCCGATCGCCCATGTCGTCGCCGAGATGGGTATCTCCCCTCAATGTGCATCCAGGTGGGTCATCCGCTACCGGCGTCACGGCGAAGCTGACCTGCTCTGCCCGTCAAGATGGGCAGACACCTCAACGGGGGTTCCCTCAGTGAACAGTGTGCCGTCAAATTGTGCGTTACCGGCGAAGTTGACCTCCTGGAAAAAGTACTCTCCGGAGAACGTGGTTCCGTTGAATATTGGGCCGTCCGTAAATGTCGCGCCCTTGAACCATGTTTCATTCGCGAAAGTTGCGCCAGAGAAACGCGCTTCAGCTGTGAACGCTGATCTAGCGAACGAAGCCTCTCCGGTGAATACTGCGTTGTCGAATCGGGCCGGGCCGACGAAGGTGCTATGGAGGAAGGTGCAGTGTTTGACTCGGCAGCCGCGGAAATCGAAACTGACGAGCGTGGCGCCAGCCAGGTCGAGGTCGATGTTGTCCCAGAACAGTCCAGTTGAGTTGTCGTGGATGTCGAGGGAGAGGTGACGTTTGAGCAGTCGTTGAGCGGTCATACGGACTTCGCGCTCCTCCAGTGATGCGCTGATGGTCCGAGTATGCGCTGACGTCGTTGTTGTTTCACGTGCGCGCGCTGAGTTGGTCGCCCGACTACGGGTAGAGCTTTGCAGTGGTCGCTTGAGTCCGAGCCTGCTAGCTCTTGATGTGTTCGGCGGGGTGTAAGGGGCGCGCAAGTATGCGCATACGACGTCGACGACGGTCTGCCGCTGACTCGGGTTGTCCTGGGCGACGCGTTCCAAGGCATAGAGGCCACCGTGGCGCACGGGTGCGTGGGCGGAGCCAAGGTGTTCGACAGCCTTGAGGTAGAGGTCGGTGAGGCGGCGCTCACGAGCGTCGTGCTCGGCGTGAGCGGCAGCTCTGTCGGCGGCGGCCTGATTCTGAGCCGCTACTCGTTCTGCCAGTTCGTGGGCTTGGTATTTCTGGAGTAAGTCGTGTTCGGTAGACCTCTGCCGGCGAACGGCAAGCCAGAGGGCCACTACGCCACCGAATCCGACTCCTAGGGTGCCAGCAGTCCGCAATGCATCCAGTTGATCTCTCGTCGCTCCGGTGCTCAACAGCAGCCATGCGGCACTGATCGCGATGACCATCATCAGTGGGACACCGGTAACGACGACCCACTTCGGAATCGGTCGTACAGCCGGTCGCGTCAGTCGATCGCGTTCCTCGCCATGGTTGAGGTCGCCTTCGTGCGGGAGATCCGAGTTCGAAGGGTGCTTTGTCATCATGCGTCAGAGCCTTCCGTGAAGGGAGAACATCACGCAACGCGACCGTGTAAGTCAATGTCCATGTAATCTTGCGGTGTGTCGTGAGCGGATCGAACGCCAGGGCATACGACTTTTTGAGGAACCGAAGTCTGCACCTCGGCACTGGCGGGACCGGGACCGTCCCCGCCTGCGCGGGACGAGTTCGGTGCACGAGGTCGGCAATCGGACGACGCCGGAGTCGGCACCTGCAGATGCCGGCGAAGACGGTCTGCTCGGAGGCGTTCGGCCCACCCGAGCTGGTACGGCTGGGATGGACCGGTCTGACGACGTGGGAAGCGCCGGGCCAGCCCTGTGCACGTGGGACGGCCCGGGTGCAGGGTGACGCCGACTTCTCTGACCGGGACCCGCGCCGGCGTAGCCGAGCTGCGCGCACGCCACGTCGGGGTTGTCGTGTTGATCAACAAGTACGACGGCGTCGACTTACCTAAACAGCCTGCGAGTTGTTGATCATCGATGGCATTCCCGAACCGATGGACGGCGTCGAGCAGCGCGGCCGCCGCGCTGGCCAACAGCCCCACGCGCCGGATCCGCGAAGTGCAGCGCATCGAGCAGGGCATGGGACGCGGGGTCCGCGACAGCGACGACCACTGCGCGGTACTGCTGGTCGGCTCGAAGCTGGCCATGGCCACTCGCGACCCTGACTGGAAGAAGCTGTTCTCCCCGGCGACCCGCGCGCAGCTCGACCTCAGTAACCAAGTCGCGGTCCAGCTCAAGGGCCAGGGGCTCGACGCCGTCCGATCGGCATTGACTGCGTGCCTGGATCGGGACCCAAACTGGGTCGAACGCAGCCGCCGCGCACTGGCCGAGATCCGCTACCTCGACGCCGGGACGATCCGCCCGGAGGCCATCGCGATCCGCGCAGCGTTCGACCTGGCCTCCGCCGGCCAATACAGCGCCGCGGCCGATGAGATCCAGCGTGCCATCAACGGCATCGAGGACACGCTGCTGCGAACAGAAGGCCAGCTACCTGCACCACGTCACCCCCCCAGCTCGCCCAGCAGCAGCAAGGCCTCGCCGTCCAGGAGAACGGAGCGCTGCTCAAGCCGCTGGTCGGAGTAACGACTGTGCGAGTCCAGGCTGTCGTCGCGCAGGCTCAGGCCGCCGCCGCCTTCCTCACCGCGGAGTACGGCACCGACGGCGTGCAGTTAGACCACATCTCATTTGGGGTTGTTGTGGGTGAGCAGGTCCAGTTTGATGGCTCGGCGGTAGCAGATCACCGCGC
>NZ_CP100416.1:6329443-6404456 GCF_026017845.1 Amycolatopsis mediterranei | reverse complement strand
GGAGGCATGAGGACATCCTTCCAGCAGAACCCCTGGTCCTGCTAACTCGGTGTCCACTACCCGGGGTGAACCTCAGCCGACGGGAACCTGCTGATCACGAAGGATCCGAGCGGCACGACGTTGTCGGCCGGGGACATGGAGCTGTTCGTCCCGACCGGCGGCACCTTCGCCACGGGCACACGGTTCTACAGCTACAACGGCCAGGTCATCGCGACCCGCGCGTCGTCGGGCGGCTTGAGCTGGAAGCTGTCCGATCACCAAGGCTCCACGTACGCGACGGTGGATGCCGGCAACCTGGCGGTGACCAAGCGCTGGCAGGACCCGTACGGCATCAGCCGGGGGACTCCGCCGTCGACCTGGCCGGACAAACACGGCTTCGTCGGCGGGTATCAGAACACGACCGGGTTGACCCACCTGGGCGCCCGCGACTACGACCCGTTGTCCGGCCGGTTCCTGACGGCGGATCCGGTGTTGGACACGGGCAATCCGCAGGCGTTGAACGCCTACAGCTACGGCAACAACAGTCCCGTGTCGTTCAGCGACCCGAGCGGCATGACGTGGGGCGCAGAGTGCGGGAGCTATCGTCAAGACCTGTGGGTGAAGATCTTTAGGACGTCGCCTTATGCGTTGAGGTGGCGGGTGTCGCCAAGGCTGACGACCTGACGGTTGTGGAAGTAGTCGTCTTCGCGCAACGTGGTGATGCTTCCGGAGGACACCCGAAAGTTCACGTGGCTCAGCGACTCGATCGGCATCCCGATCCAATACGCGACGACGAACGTCAGAGTGCCGCCGTGCGTCACGATGATCTGGTGCTCGCACGGGCGTCGCAGGATCTCCTCCATAGCCGCATAGACGCGTCGTGCGAACGTCCTCGTGGTCTCGGCGCCCAGCACTCCCACGTCGTGTCCCATCCGGTCCCCGAGGGCCGGCGGCGGGACGAATCGCTGGTCCAGCCATTCCTGCGGTCGTCCCTCTGCCTCGCCGTAGGACCTCTCCCGCAGCCGGTGGTCTTCGATGGGTTCCAGGCCGAATACCGTCGCTGTCTCACCAGCCGTGCGACGGGTGCGCTGCAGATCCGAGGAAATGACTTCCACCTCGACATCAGCGGGTATCCAGGATCGCAGTGTCTCGGCGATCGAGACAGCCGCGCGGATGCCGGCGGGTGTGAGCCGCGAGTCAAGCCACCCGCCCACCACCCTCTCGACGTGGTGCGTGGCCTCGGGATGGGTGCTGACATAGATGCTGCGCACCAATGCGTGCCTTTCTGTCTCGTGGGGAGAGGCTGCCGTCAAGCCGGTGAGTCATGCAGCGGTGGGTGCGGGTTGATCGTCGAGTCGTTCGATCAGGACGCCGTTGACGAAGCTCACTCCGGCACGGACGAGCGCGACCAGGTGGGGTGCATTGACCACCCGCCAGCGGGCCTGGGCCGACTCGATCAGCTTGAACGCCATCGCCAACCCCGCCGCCCGTGAGCCGGGCCCCTTGGTGACCTTCGTCCGATGCCGGGCGCGTTGGTGAACCTGACCAACGCGATGGCGCTGGACCACGGCCGGGAGATCCGGGTCAATGCCGTCCACCCGGGCGTGACGCTCAGCAGCCAGTTCATCCGCGACGCGCTTGCCGAGGGAACGTCGTTGCGCGAACGTTTCGTGGATCGGGTGCCCATGGGCCGGCCGGGGGAGCCGGCCGAGGTCGCTGCCGTCGTCGCGTTCCTTGCCGGTGCTGACGCCGGATATCTCAACTGAGTGCACATTCCCGTGGACGGTGGCCTGGCCGCGTCGAACGGCCAGGCCAACCTGTACAAGATCGACGACTGACGCCACCGTCGCCGTCAGGGAGCTCAGTGGGGTGAGCACCGGCTCGATCGCCGGGTCGGCGTCGGCGCTGCGCCCGCGACTAGCGTCTCCGCCCGGCCGCCCGGCGCACCCCGGACTTCAGTTTGCGCCCCAGGAACAACGCCGGCCAAGCCCCCGCGATCCCGGCACCCAGCGGAAGACCGCTCTGCCACGCCGGCGCGCCGAGCGCGACCGGCTGGGCCGACGCCTGCGGGTTGTGGTCGGTGATCCCGCCCCACCGGCTCGGCGGCAGGACGATGATCCGCGCCTTGCCGATGATGTTGTCCACCGGGACCGCACCGTTCGCGCCGCCGCCGCCCTGGAACCGGGAGTCCTCGGAGTTGTTGCGGTTGTCGCCCATGACCCACACCGTCCCGGCCGGGACCTTGACCGGGTCGAAGGGCTTCTCCGCCTGGTCGGACGGGTCTTCCCAGTGGACGTACGGCTCGTCGAGCGCCTTGCCGTCCACGACCACGCGGTTCTGGTCGCAGCACTGGACGGTCTGGCCACCCACGGCGATCACGCGCTTGACGAAGTCGCGCTCGTCCGGCGGGGCGAACCCGACCAGCGAGCCCAGCCCCTGCAGGCCCTGCACGACGATGTTGCTCGGCTCCTGCGGCGCGACTTCGTTGTTGACCCACGCCGGCGGGCCCTTGAACACGACCACGTCGCCCGGGGAGGGCTCGGTGAAGTCGTAGGTGACCCGATCGACCAGGATCCGGTCGCCGGTGCAGCCCGGACACCCGTGCAAGGTGGCCTCCATGGAGCCCGAAGGGATCATGAAGACCTTCGCGAGGAATGTCTGGATCAAGATCGTGAGCACCAAGGCGATCACGAGCAGGATCGGCAGTTCCTTCCAGAACGACCGTTTTTTGGCGGGCTTGGCCCGCCGCCGGCGGGATCCCCCGCGTTCCTCGGAACGGGACCGCCTCGGTTGGTCCTCCTCGGAGCGATCGGGGTCATCCTCAGAAGCGTTCTGGGACACGGGTTCGGCCACGTCGTCAGGCTACCGGTAACCGGGTGGTGACTCAGTTGGCCGAGGCCGTCCCGCGGTTCTCGCGACGCTCCTTCCGAGCGGCTTGCTCAGCCGCGTTGGCGGATCGATTCTGCTGTGACCGATCGGCCGCCCGATTTGTCCGGCTGCCGGCATCGGCCCGCTCGGGACGGTGATCGTGTGGCTCGGCCCGCTGCTCGTCTTCTCCGGCGGCGGTCTGATCGTGGACAACTGGGTCAGCGCTGCGGCGCCGGCGCGGTGTTGCCAGGCGACGGGCGCCGAGCTGGCGGTGGTGTACGCCGCGCGCCACCCCGCCCACACGGGCCGGATCGTCCTGGACACCGCGGTCGACCCGTTCCTGCCGGCCGCACGGCGGGTGCTCGACGTGGCACGCGCTGGCGCCGCACACCGGCGGGCATCTCACTGCACTGGGACGCACTCATGTCGTGCACCGGCTGGCCGGACGGCCCGAGCCTGGCCGAGCGGCTGCCCGGCCGGCTCGCCCCGGCCGCACCGGTCCTCGTCACCGCCACCGAGGACGACCCCATCACCCCGTCGGCATGGACAGCCGACCTCGGGGCGCGGATCGCCGGGTCCCACGTATTGATCGCGCCCGTCGCCGGACACGGTGCGCTGGACAACGCCCCATGCGCGGCAGACGCGATCGACACGTACCTGGCGACCGGCGCGCTGCCGCCCGAGGAGAAATGCCGCAACGGAACCGGAAACCCTTCCCGGTCGCCCGGTGGAGACGCCCGTTCTCGTTGACTTCCGCCACCGTGCCCGCAATGAAGAGCCCGCTCAGCGGCAACTTAAGACTGGGCGGAAGGATCGGGTTCGGACGGTGCCGACGACTATCGCCGTGTTGTGGCTTCTGCAGTGGACAGTTTCAGTCGGATCTCCCGGCCGCGCGGAGGATGTCGGCGACAACCGCGAGGATGTCCGGTTCAGTGGTGGTGTCGACCTCCACCAAGGGGCCGGCGCCGAGCGGGCGGACGGGGTCGCCCCACAGTTCGGTCTCCTGACGTGCCAGATCGAAATGGCCCGCATGCCGATGCGCGGCACGCGCGTAGTACCGCGCCCGGGCGATCTCGAGGGGCACCACACAACGCACTTCCACCACCCGGCCCGGTAACTGCGCCACCAGGGGCCGGGTGTAATCGAACCAGGTGCTGTCCAGGACCGCACCGGGGCAGCGACGCGCCACTCGCAGAGCCGTCAGCACCGCCGCCCGGCCCAGCCGCCGCGACTCGTCCACCGTGCGGGGACGCCCGAGCTCCTCGGCGAGCGCTTCCTTGATCTCATCCTTGGCCAGCACCGGCAATCCCAACCGCGGACCGAGTGCGGCCGCCAGCGTGCTCTTGCCCGCCCCCGGCCAGCCACCTACCAGCACGAACATGAACCTCATCCGAGCTTGCTCATCCACGGCGAGTCTCCTACCCCTGACCTGCCCGCGATCCGCGCAGCTTGCACCGAACCAACGGGCCGAGACGGGCAGAACCCGACTCCTGCCGGCACTGCTTTCCACCGAATGCGGGCAGCGCGTGCGGTGAAACAGGCGGCGACGCGACGGGCGAGCCGAGGAAGCACCACGTCGGTCGCATTCCGGCGCTTCGGCCGGGCGTTCGTGATGGTGTCGTCCGGCATCGTCATGGTTCTGTTCCGGTCAGGCGGATTTCGCTTCCTGGATGGTCCTGGCCGCGGCATCGGGATCGGGGACGGTGATCGTGATCCTCCGGCCGGAGTGCATGATCAGCCGCAGAGCAGGGCCGGTGCGGACGGTGAAGGCGGTGTGGTCAGGGGTCCACCAGTGGCCGAGGATCAGGCCCCACAGTGGTGACAGGTTGGTCACCTCGACGTGGTCGATGTCGGTCAGCCGGTAGGTGCGACGCGGCCATCCGAACGCCCCGCAGTGGACCGAGACGCCGTTGGGGCCTGCAGCCGTCCTGACGCTCAATCCGGTCAGCGCGGTCACGAGCACCGCGGCCGCGGCCACCAGCAGCGCGATCGCGGGGCCGGACGGGTCGAGCCAGGCGCCGTGTGACATGCCTCCCAACGTCAGCAGTGGCACCGTCAGTGCGATGCCGAAAATCACCACGAGCGGCCAGTTCGTCGCTCGGCCGGTGTAGATCGAGTACTGGCCCGGGCCGGGTAGTGCGGATGCCGTCATCGGGCACCATCCTCTCGATGTGTCACGTCAGCTTCTCGATGAGGCGCAGCAGATCGTGGCGCCCGAGGCCGTGCCGGCGGGCAACGGCTACGAGCAACTGGGCCGCCTCGGTGACGGGGGCCGGCTCCGTGACGGCCGAGGCGACCCGTGCCCCGCGGCCCCGGCGGAACTCCAGTACGCCGTCTTCGCGCAGTTGCCGGTAGGCGGCCAGCACGGTGTTGCGGTCGACCGAAAGTGCCTTCGCCAGCTCTGCCGCCGGCGGCAGCTGTTCGCCGAGGGCCAGCTCGCCCGAAGCCACGCCCCGGCGTACGCACGCCACGATCTGGAGTGGCAGCGCCTCTCGCGAAGAATGATCCACAACCCATTTCATAGTGCTAGTATTATTAGCACCATATTGGCCTGGTGGTCAACCACACCCAAGCCTGAGCGGCCGCTCGAAGGTCGGCGCCTCCAGCGGTGCGGTTCGTGGATCGGGAGCCAGCCGTCGGCCCGGCGTGACCGATGCCGAGGCTCGCGGCCGATGACGGCATGAGGGGGATCGTTCGCCCGATCGGCTCAGAGAAACGGGCGCCGGTTGGTTGTATAACGACCTATGCATCGACGATGGCGTGATCGGCGTCGCTGGAAGGGTATGGGCGTCTGGAAGCCAAGTGATCCACCAGCTCCTGCGCGGCGTCGGCCTCGCTCGGCGATTCCCGGGCGTGGCCGACGCCGCTCGGCCACGAGTCAGCCGGCCGGGGTCCAGCTGAGGATGTCGGTGTAGGCCGCTTCCAGGCCCGCGTTGGTGCGGATGCTCGCCGGGATGCCGGCGGCGTCGGTGATCGTGTGGTTGTTCTTGATCACCACGGACTTCTGGTTGTAGTCGGCGCTGCCGTTCTCCCAGTAGTTGTTCTCGATGTCGAGCGGGTCGTAGGTGCCCTTGTTCAGCGTGTAGTCGGTGTGCTTCGAACCCCAGGCGAGGGCGGCGTTGTACAGCCCGTTGCCGGTGATCGTGATGTTGCCCGCGCCGTTGTCGGTGTAGACGGCCTTGCCCGCGCCCTTCTGGTCGTGGATCACGTTGCCGGTGATCTTCTCGCCGCCGGCCATGTTCGGTCCGGTGTTGCCGTTGGTGTAGATCCCGGCGCCGTCGGCGAGCAGCTGCATGTGGTCGAAGATCAGGTTGTTCGACAGCGTGTTGTTGTTGCTGTAGTTGGGTTCCGCCTTGATCTTCACCTTGTCCGGCCAGCCGCCCCAGCCGATGGAGATTCCGCTGTAAGGCGTGTGGTCGATCTGGTTGTGCGAGACCGTGGTGTGTTCGGTGTAGCCGATGTCCATCCCGATGCCTCCCGCGTACTCCACCGACGTGGCGAACACGTGGTTGTCGAGCAGCCGGTTGCCACTGGTGTGCTGCGCGGCCGCGGTGGGCAGGGTGATGTCGACGCCGCCGAGCTCCAGCCCGTTGCCGGAGATGTCGGTGAACACGCTGCCCTGCACCAGATCGTTCTGCGAGCCGGTGCCGAGATCGAGTCCCGCCGCGCCCAGGTGGACGAACGCGTCCCGCGTGAAGCTGATGTTCTTGTCGTAGGCGAAGGAGACGTTGCCCGGTTCCTTCGTCCAGTTGCCGTACGGGCATTTGCCGCCGTCGACGAACTCGCACAGCCCTTGCTGGTCGAAGCCGTGTGCGCCGGTCAGCGTGTAGTTCGCCTGGATCTCCGAGAATCCTTCGGGCGTGCTCGGGAAGTTCCAGGTGGCGTAGGAGAACTGGAGGCCGCTGAACGTGATGTCGTGCACGGGCGCCGACGCCGTCCCGATGCCGGACACCAGGGTTTCCAGCGCGGGCGCGGTCACCGTCTCCTTGGTGATGTCCTCACCGGGCTTCGGCACGTAGAAGACGGTGTGTGCGGTGTTGTCGAGGTACCACTCACCGGCGGAAAGCAGCTCGTAGGCGTTCTCCACCGCGGTGGGCAGCTCGGTGATGGCCTGGCGGCCGACCAGTTCGACCGTGCGACCGGAGTCGTCGGTGCGCATCACGCGCTTCGTCGAGTTGTCCCAGCACGGCTGCGCCATCTTGATCGTCGTCGGCGAGATCGTGTTCACCGGGCAGCGCGGCTGCGTCCACGCGCCGAGGCCCCCGGTGTAGACGAAGTCGATGTCCTTGGGGTTGCGCCAGTTGTCCATCGCGGCCGACGACGTCGTGTAGCCGCCGGTGATCCTGGTCAAGGTCACCGGAAGGGTGCCGGTCGCCCGCGGGACGCGGGCACCGTCGATGTACAGCTGGCGCGTCCGCAGCGTGGCGGGGGCGGGCGCGGACCAGATGTTCTTGGTGCTGTCGGCTACTTTCCAGCCGGTGATCGGGACGCCGCCGCTGATGACCGGCCGGGCGCCGGGCGCGGCGGTCCAGAGCACGCGGTGGCCGTTGGCGCCGGAGTCGGCGGCGGTCAGCTGCAGTGGCGCGCTCATCGCGTAGGTGCCGCCGGCGAGGCTGACGGAGACGTCGCCCGTCATGCCCGGGATCAGCCCGCGCACGAGCTGCTGGGCGCGTTGCAGTGTCCGGACGGACTGCGCGTCGCTCGTGCCGTCGTGGGTGTCGTCGCCGGTCGGCGCGACGTGGACGACCTGCTGCGGCGCGGACGTCGCCGGGGTCACCAGTGCCCCGGTCGCCGTCAGCGCGAGGCCGCTCGCGAACAGTGCCGCCTTGACTCGTGTACGCACCGATGACCGTCCTTCGTCGGAGGCTCTGGGCGGTTCAGAGTTTGACCGGCGTAATGAGGAACTGTCAACGATTGATCGGATGATTCATCGCGAGAAACGGTACTAATCGGGTACTGGCGCATTCTGATGTTCCGGTCATCGGATCTCTACTTCTTGCTATGCGAGGCCGGCGGCGGTGAGCCGGCCGTGGGCGGCGAGGCACCCGTGAAGGCAATCCTTGCGACGGACCAGGCTGCGGAAGCGGCCGGGATCACGCTCGCCGGGGAACGTCGACTTCACGGTGGGGCGAGCCTGCCGATCTCCGGGCTGACCGACGCCGTTCCCGCGCTCAACCCGACCGAGCGGCGCAAGGGCAAGACCGTCATTCGCGTGCGTTCCTGACCGGCTCCGGAGCATGTCAGGGCGCACCTGACGCTGCCGACGGGTTCGGGCCCGGCGAGACCGTGCCCGATGGTCGTCGGACTGACCGCAGGTGAGCGACGGCGCGGGTCTCAGGTGAGTTCCAGCAGGCCCCGGCGGACGGCTTCGGAGACGGCGGCCGCGCGGTTGTCGGCTCCGAGCTTGCGGTAGATGCGCACGAGGTGGGTTTTGACGGTGGCTTCGCTGAGGAACAGGGCCTCGGCGATGGCCCGGTTGCTGCGGCCGCTCGCCAGCAACCGGATGACCTCGATCTCCCGGGTGGTCAGGTCCGGGTCGGGGCTCACCACCTGGCCGACCAGGCCGTCGACGATCTCCGGGGCGAGGCCCAGGCCGCCGGCCGCGGCGCTGCGAACGGCCCGGAACAGTTCCTCGGGCGGCCCCGCCTTCAGCACGTAGCCCCGGGCGCCGGCCCCCAAGGCGCGGA
This sequence comes from Amycolatopsis mediterranei, assembly GCF_026017845.1. Classification (NCBI taxonomy): domain Bacteria; kingdom Bacillati; phylum Actinomycetota; class Actinomycetes; order Pseudonocardiales; family Pseudonocardiaceae; genus Amycolatopsis; species Amycolatopsis mediterranei. The sequence continues at coordinate 6,395,922 of NZ_CP100416.1, read as the reverse complement.
CGGCGTCGGCGCGGCCGGCGTAGCTGGTCAGCATCACCACGGGCACTCCCGGTGCCGCGATGGCCAGCCGGCGGATGGCCTCGACCCCGTCGATACCTTGGTTCACCCCCGCGAACCGCAGGTCCATCAGGACGACGTCCGGCACCAGCTGCCCGGCCAGCCGCACGGCGTCTTCGCCGCTGCTCGCCTCACCGGCCACTTCGAAGCCTTCCTCGCCCTCGAGCAAGGCGCGTAGCCCGGCCCTGACCACGGCGTGGTCGTCCGCGATCAGCAGGCGCAGCCGCGCCCTGGTCATCGAACGCCTGCCGGGACCGCCGGACCGACCCGCGTCGGCACCATGGCCGTCACCCGGGTGCCCCGGCCGGGGGTGCTGTCGACGTCGAGGGCACCGCCGAGCCGGTCGAGCCGGGTCCGGGCGGCGGGGAGGCCGAGTCCGCGGCCGGTCCCGGAAACCCGCCCGGCCGGGTCGAAGCCGGCGCCGTCGTCGCTGATCTCCAGTTCGACGAGCTCCGGGTGCCGGCGGAGCGTGACCTGCACGTTCACCGCGCGCGCGTGTTCGCGTACGTTCGCGAGCACGCTCTGGGCCACGCGGAACAGGGTGGCGGCGGTCTGTTCGTCCAGGGGGCAGTCCGCCGTGCCGGCCACCTGGAACCGCACCTGGGCGGCCGTCCCGTCCTGGTGGGCGCGAGCGCACAGCAGGCGCAGCGCTCCGTCCAACCCGGACTCGCTGAGAGCCGAGGGGGCGAGGTCGCGGATGACCCGGCGCGTCTCGGCGAGCTCGTCCTGGAGCCGGTCCACGACCTCCCGGACCCGGGCGCGCGCCGCGTCGGTCCGGTCCGGCCAGTTCCGTTCGGTCGCCTGCAGCATCAGCACGCTGCCGGAGAGCTCCTGCGCGAGGGAGTCGTGCAGGTCACGGGCGATCCGGGCGCGTTCCTCCAGCATCCCGGCGCGGCGCTGCTCCTCGGCCAGCACGTCGCGCGTGCTGCGCAGGTCGTCCACCAGACGCTGCCGCTCGGCGGCGTTTCGCTGCTGAGCCCGGTGGAGCGCCAGGGTGGCCCACACGGCCACCACCGGGACCACGGCCGCCTCCAGCGCGAACGGGCCGGCGGCCGCGACCTGCCTCCCGACGAGCACGACGGTGATCACGGCGACCGCGACCGGGCCTGCCCGGTGATCGAGCACGTGCAGGCCGGCGTACGCCAAGGGGACGGCGCACCAGACGTACGCGTCGGTCAGCGGTGCGGGCGCGAGCACGATGATCAAGGCCCAGAGGACCACCAGCGCCGCGACCCAGGCCAGGCCCCATGGCGTGCTCAGCCCGCCCCGCCAGGTCTGCCCCAGGACGTAAACGACCGCGAGCAGCCCGCTGATCGTGACGATTGCCCAGCACAGTGCCCCGTACGCGGTGTCGAGCCGAATCAGGGCCACCCCGACGAGCGCGAAGAACGCCAGGTGCGCACCACTCGTCAGCACGAACCGGCGGTTGCGAGGCGGAGCTCCGGTGAGGCCGAGTCCGAGCACGACGGGTCTCCCGGCGGCAGATGGTCCAGACGGATGATCGTGACCATCCTAACCGCCGCGTCGGGACCGGCGAGGTGAAGTTCATCTCGCCCCGCAGGTCACGGCCTCGCTGCCGGCTAGGCCCCCGGGTGCAGGCCGAGCCAGCCGGGAGTGGGAGCGCCCTGGACCTCGCCGAAGTACAGCGCGAACGTCTGGCGCAGGCGCTCCAGCTCGGCCCGGTCCGCCATGAACCGGGGGAATTCGTCCACGTGCGCGTTCGGGTACTGCCAGATCGGCTTCAGCCCCGCGGGCGGGGTGACGTCGGTGCGCACGGACCAGCCGTTGAACGAGGCCTTCTGGTTGTCGGGCGACAGCGCGAAGTTCAGGTACAGCTTGGCCGCGGCCGGGTGTTTCGCCTGGTTCAGGATCGCGGCCCGCTGTCCCCAGGCCATGAACGGGTGGCCGTCGGGGACGACCCACTTGACCGGCGACGAGGACGCGACCGCCGAGCCGGAGCCGCCGACGCCGATCGCTTTCAGCCCGCTGTTGACCGCTTCGCCCGGCGAGTTGGTGCCGCGGGCGAACCGCACGTCCTGGGCGGCCAGCTTCGCCACCCAGTCCCATCCGTACGTCTGCGCGTACAGCGAGTAGAGGAAGAGCACCGCGTCGTCGTCGTTGGGGTAGGAAGAGGCGATCTTGCCCTTCCAGGCCGGGTCGACCAGGTCGAGCGGGGTCTTCGGACCGTTCGAGCCGAGCGCCGTTGTGCTGTAGGAGTAGCTGAAGGCGATCACCGTGACCGAGACCCATGCGGCCTGCGGATCCCGGAAGCCTTTGTAGAGCTTCGAGAAGCCGGCGGGCTTGTAGCGCATGAGGCGTCCCAGCGCCTTCCAGCGGTCGAAGTCCTGCAGGGTCTGCAGCTGGACGACGTCGGGGACGAGCGTGCCGGTGGCCAGCTGGTTGTCGACGCGGACGTCGTGGTACTTGCTGTAGTCCACGATGTACTCGAAGTCGATGGCCGGGAAGCGGTTCTCGAAGGCCGCCCGGACGCCGTTGCCCTGGGCCGCGGTGTCGCCGCCGGCGTAGACGACCAGCTTGCCGCCCTCGGCGATGGCGTCCTGGTAGAGCTCGTCGAGGGACTTGGTCTCCTCACCCGCGCTCCCGGCGGGGGAGGCCGATGCGGGAGCCGAGGTGGCCGCGAGCACGCCGAGGCCGAGCGCGGCGCCGACTCCGGTGGTGAGGGCACGTCGTCGGCTGAGTGAGTTCGACACGATGGGAAAACCTTTCTGCTGGCCGGTGAAGATCGCACACCCGGCACCACGGGCACTGTCCACTTTGGCGCGGCCGCCCCACCCGCCGCGTCGCCCGGAAGCTGCGGTCGGCCGCGGCGACGGTCGAATTCCCGTTCAACCGAAAGGTTGAACGGCTGCGTCTCGACGAGGGTCGCCGCGCCTTTCCCGGCCAGGTCAGAGTGCGGTGCTCGACGAAATCCGGTACGCGAGCCGTGAGGAGTTGTCGTTGCTGTTCGGGTGACAAGACGTCTTCGGGAGCCGGCAAAGAGGCCGTCGGCCACGGCTCGTCCGATCTCAGGTTTCAGAACATGGTGTTGTCGTTGCTGCTTTTCTCGGGGACCTCCTGCACGACGTCCCAGTGTTCGACGATCTTGTCGTCGGCGACGCGCCAGAGGTCGGCCACCGCCATGCCGAGGTCGCCGGGCTTGAGGTGCAGGTTGCTGTGGGTCACTACCAGATCGTCTTCGGCGATGGCGCGCTTGATGTCCAGGTGCAGTTCGGGGAACTGGCCGCGCAGCCAGTGCACGTAGCCGATGAAGCCCTCGGCGCCGTCCGGGGCACCGGGGTTGTGCTGGGTGTAGGTGGTGCCCAGGTGGACGGCGGCCTGTTCGGGCCGGCCGTCGTTGAACGCCTGCTGGTAGAAGGCGAGCACGAGGGCTTTGTTCGCGGCTGCGGACACGGGTTCGGGTTCCTTTCTCGGCAACGCGGTTGTCTCAGCTGTCGGGGGTTGCGGCGTCGCGCACCAGGGCGGTGTCGACGAACTGCTCGAAGCGCACGATCAGGCCGCCACGTACGACGAAGTGGTGGGCGACGCGCGCGTTCAGGTGCTTGCCGGTGGCTTTGTGGACCGCGGTGTAGCGGGCCAGGACCACGACGTTCTCACCGTCGACGACGTAGGTGTCGTCGTGCGCGGCCCAGCCGTCCCAGTCGGCGCCGAGCCGCTGCATGACGTTCGCGGTCACGCCGTTAGGCGTGCGGTAGGTGCCGGCCAGCGGAAAGCCGGCCATCTCGGTCCATTCCACGTCCGGGGCGAGCGTGGCGCGCAGGGCGGCCAGGTCGGCCGCGGCGGAGGCGAGGTATTGGCGGCGCACCACGTCGGCCGGTGTGCTGCTCGTGGCGAAATCGGTCTCGGTCATGGTCAGCCCCACGCCATTTCGCCCTTGACGACCTTCGGGCCGAGCTGTGCGGCGATCTGCATGCCGGCCTGCGGGTACGCCCTGAGCAGTTCCTCGGTGGCGGTGGCGCCGTCGGCGGCTTCGGCCACGATGCGGCGGAACGCGGCGATGTACTCGAGGGTGTAGGCGATCGCGCTCGCGTCCGCAGCGGCCGAGGGCTGCCGGTGGCCGGGCACCACGAGCGTGGGCTCGAGGCCCTGCATCTCGCTCAGGAGCGCGTCCCAGGCGTCGAGCTGCTCGTCGCGCGGGGTGTCGGCGATCCACACGTGCTCGTCGGCGAAGACCAGCACGCCGCCGAGGATCGCGCGGTCCTCGGCCTGGTAGAGGTAGGTGCGGTCGGGCAGCGCGGCGGGTGCGCCCTTGAGCTGGAAGGTGTGGCCGGCGAACGTCAGGTCGCTGGTCAGCGGCTCGGTCTCGATCAGCCGGGTGGGCAGGTTCGCGCCCAGCGCGGCCCAGGCCTTGAGCTTGCCCTCGTACTTCTTCGCCATCGCGGCGGCCACCTCCGGGGTGGCCAGGAAGGTCGCGTCGGGGAAGGCGTCGGCGATGACTTCGGCGCCGAAGTAGAAGTCCGGGTCGGCGTGGCTGATCACCACGGTGGTCAGCTGCCTGCCGGCGTCGAGTGCGGCGGCGACCAGCCGGTGCCCGTCGGCGCGGGTGAACCCGGCGTCGACCAGCAGTGCCTCGTTCTCGCTGGTCACCAGGGTCGCGGTTTTGTTCTTGACTCCGGCGGGGAAGTCCCCGTCGATGATCGTGTAGGTCAGGTCGGTCATGCTGCTCACAGTCTCCTCATGGCCGGCCGTGCGGTCGGCACGGCTCAACATATACCTCTCTGGCGAGTTAAAGTAGCTCTCTGGCGAGTTATATTCCCGGGGTCCGATACCATCGGCACCGTGGATGAGGAGTTGCGTGCGCTGGTGGCCGACGAAGGAGTGGTGCTGTGGGGCCGGGTGGTCAACCTGCACCGGGCCCTCAACACGTTGCTGCACGCCGACATCCGCGCCGCCACCGGCCTGGACGGCACCGAGTTCGAGTTCCTGCTGCGCCTGGCGCGCTTTCCCGGCCCGCGCACCCACGCCAGCATGGTCGCCGCCCGGATGGGCTACAGCTCCGCGGGCACCACCAAGCTGGTCGCCCGCCTGGAGGACAAGGGCGTGATCCGCCGGGAACGCGACCCGCAGGACGGCCGCGCTTTCCGGGTCGCGCTGACCGACGCGGGCCAGGCGGCTCTGCGCGCCGGGCTCAAAGCCCACATCCCGCGCCTGGACGCCGAGATGATCAACCGGCTGACCGCGGCCCAGCGCCGACAGCTCCAGGACCTGCTGCGCCGCATCGACCCCGGAGAGACAACCGGCACGCCCGGGCGGGAAACCCGGTGACTTTCCGCATGCGCCGGCGATCGCAAGACCGCTGAGCCACCTGCCTGCGGGCGTGTCGTGCCTTGCTTCGCGGAAGGCGTGGGTAGAACTGCGGGCCCGCGATCCCCGCTCCCGTCTTCAGAATGGCGGGTGGAGACGGGAGTGGCCACGTGCGCGTGTTGTTGTCGACCTACGGGTCGCGCGGGGATGTCGAGCCTCTGGTCGGGCTGGCCGTGCGGGCGCGGGAACTGGGCGCGCAGGTGCGGGTGTGCGCGCCGCCCGATTTCGCGGAGCGCCTGGCCGGCGTCGGAGTGGAGCTGGTCCCGGTCGGCTGGCCGGTGCGACCGGTGTTGCACGGGGCGATGCCACCGCCGGCCGGCGACCGGTCTCGGCGCGTCGCGGAGCTGATCGCCGCGCAGTTCGACGGGCTGGCCGCGGCGGCGCAAGGGTGTGACGCGCTGGTGGCGGCCGGGCTGATGCCGGTCGCGGCACGGTCGGTGGCCGAGAAACTGGGTCTGCGCTACCGGTATGCGAGCTACTGCCCGGTCATCCTGCCCTCGCCGCACCATTCGCCGGTGCCGTTCGCGGAGCGACCGTTCCCGCCCGAGGCGACCGACCCCAAGGCGCGGTGGGAGCTGGATGCCCGCAACTACAACGCGGTGTTCGGCGCCGCGCTCAACGCCCACCGGGCGGCGATGGGCCTGGCCGCCGTCGACGACGTCCGCCGCCACGTCCTGACCGACCGGCCCTGGCTGGCCGCGGATCCGGTGCTGGCGCCGTGGCCCGAGCCGTCGGACCTCGACGTCGGCCAGACCGGTGCGTGGATCCTGCCGGACGACCGCCCGCTGCCCGGCGAGGTCACGGCGTTCCTCGACGCCGGTGATCCGCCGGTGTACGTGGGGTTCGGCAGCATGCGTGCCCCGGCCGACGTCGCCGAGGTGGCCATCGCGGCGATCCGGGCCCGGGGGCGCCGGGTGGTCGTCGGGCGGGGCTGGGCCGATCTGTCGCTGATCGACGACGGCGCGGACTGCTGCGCGGTCGGCGAAGTCAACCTGCACGCCCTGTTCGCGCGGATGGCCGCGGTGGTGCAGCACGGCGGCGCCGGCACGACGACGGTGGCCGCACGGGCCGGCGCGCCGCAGGTGGTGGTCGCCCAGATGGTGGACCAGCCGTACTGGGCCGGGCGGGTGGCCGAGCTGGGCATCGGGGTGGCCCACGAGGGTCCGACGCCGACGGTCGAGTCGCTGTCGAACGCGCTCGATCGGGCGCTGGCGCCGGAAACCGCGGCCCGGGCCCGGGCGGTCGCGGCCGCGATGCGGACCGATGGGGCCGCGGTGGCCGCGTCGTGGCTGCTCGATCCGGCCGGATCGGCGCGCTGAACCAGCTGTCGGACGACATCCGCAACCCGTCCGAGGGAACGTGTGCCTCGTCGCTCGGGGAAGGGTTGCTTGCACCGCTCATAGAAGTATGGTCATAATATAAAGATTGACAACGTACACGGCTGACACCCTCGAGAACCACGACCGACCAGGCCCGCGCCGCCGGGCTCGAGCACCTGGGCAAGGTCGCCAAGCGCCTGGGGAAGGGCGGCCCGGCGGTGACCGAGGACGCCGCCCAGGGCCAGCTCGCCGCCGTCGGACGCCTCCTGGCCGTGGAATGGGAGCGGCTGCAGGCCCAGCTGCGGGCGATCAGCCAGCCGGTTCTCTACGCCAACGGGATCCACGACGTGATGATCCCCGCCATCGGCTCCGACAAGGCGGTCGAACAGGTCCCCGACTCCACCCTGCTGCTCTACAGCGACGCCGGGCACGCGTTCCTGTTCCAGCACATCGACGAGTTCGCCGCCCAGGTGAACCTTTTCCTCGGCAAGTGACCCCCACCTTCTCCCTGCCGGCGGTGTCGACTTCAGGATCGCCCAGGTCATCGTCCAGGTCGAGCCGGAGCTGGTCTAGTGCCGTTCTTACAGAACGCGTCGTTCACGTCCGTCGTCTCGATGACGATCTCGGGGTACTGCGTGATGTCGCCAAGGCGGGGCATGAGACGGTCAGCCGGACCCGAGGGTGAGGACCTCGTCGAACGCGGCGCCTGACTCGCTGACGAGGTCGGCGGCGGTACGGGCACGACGTCGGGCCGTCTCGTAGCAGGCGAGCGCGATCTGCGCGGCGAACACGGCGATGGTCGGCGAGGTGCCGCGGCTTCGCAGCACCTCGCTGAGGTTCGACGCGAGCTGCTGGGTCTTGAGTGCGTCACGGGCACGCAGCTCGAGGTGCTTTTCGACCAGATCGGCGTGGCGCTCGTACGTGTCGGGGTCTTCCGCCACGTGGGCGCACAGACGCAGGACGGTCGGGCGCAGCTGTTCGATGGCCTCGCGGTAGTCGCGCGCGGCGCCGACGGTGTCGTCTGCGCCCGCCTGGGCGATCGTGTCGAGCAGCGTCTGCTCCTTGGCGAAGACGACCTCCGTCTTGTCGCCGAAATAACGGAAGAAAGTCGTGCGGCCCACCTCGGCGCGCGCGGCGATGTCGCTCACCGAAACCGCGTCGTACCCATGTAGCGCGAAGAGCTCGTCGGCGGCGTCGATGATGCGCTGCCGCGCGCGCAACTGCTTGCGCTGGATGAGGGAGTCGGGCGCTTGTTCCGGTGTCACCCAGGCATCATACGCAATGCGGCTCTCAGGTTCATCCGGAACTCAGTGTGGTATGGTACTGAGTACCAAGATGCGAAAGGACACGATCGTGATTGACGAGAAGAACACCGTCGCTGCTGGATCGCCTCATGGTGTGCCGTTCCTGACCGGGAGGGACACGGCCCCGGCGTACTGGGCGTTCGGTGTCCTCTGGGTCGTCTTGGCGGATTCCGAGCAGACCGGCGGAGCGTTCTCGGTGATGGAGCAGTGGATGCCGTCGGATGGCGGCCCGCCGCCGCACGTCCACCCGATCGACGAGTGGTTCAACATCCTCGAAGGCTCCATCGAATTCCGTGTCGAAGACAAGCCGCCGATGCGGGCGACGGCGGGTGACTCGGTGTGGATTCCGCGTGGAACGGTGCACAGCTTCACCACGCAGAGCGCCGCGCACGTGTTCAACGGCTACACGCCGGCCGGCTTCGAGCAGGTCATCATGGGGCTGGGCACTCCTGCGGAACGCCGCGAACTGCCGCCGGCGGATCTCGGGTTCGAGCCCCATGCCGCGGCGCAGTTGATGGACAACTTCTGGTCGGCGAGCGCTGAAACGGGCTGGGCCAAGAAGTGGACCCAGTGAGCGAGCAGACGTTGTCGCCGGAACTGTGCTCGGCCGGATCGCCGACCCGCCGGCGTCGAAGCCGCCTGCGGGATCACGCTCGGCACTCGTGGCGAAGCCGGTCCGGTAAGCGAACACGACCGCTTGGACCCGGTCCCGCAGGTCCAGTTAATCAGGATGCTGGAAACGTAGGTCTTCACGGCTTCGAAGCCCAGCCCCAGCCCCAGCCCCAGCCCCAGCTCTTCGGCGATTTCCGTGTTCGCCAGGCCGGCCGCGATCAACCGCAGCACCTCGCGCTCCCGGGGTGACAGGATGGCCAGTGCCGGGCCGGCCGGACGCGGGTGGCGAAGCGCCCGATGAGGTTTCGGGTCACGGCCGGTGTCAGCAGCGACTCGCCTCGGGCGAGCGTGCGGATGCCGTTCACCAGCTCGATCACCGGGGAGTCCTTGAGCAGGAACCCGCTCGCCCCGGCGCGCAAGGCTTCGCAAACGTACTCGTCGGTGTTGAACGCGGTCACGACGAGCACTTTCGGCGGCCGGGCGACGCCGGGCCGGGCGATCCGCCGGGTGACCTCGATGCCGTCCGGGCCCGGCAAGTGGATGTCCATGACGACGACGTCCGGGCTCAGGCGCTCGCTCGCTTCGAGCGCCGTCGCGCCGTCGGCGGCTTCCCCGACCACCTCCATGTCCGGCTGCGCCCCGAAGACCGTGATGTAGGCCGTGCGGACGAGTTCGTGGTCTTCACAGATCAGCACGCGGATGGTCATGCGCCACCGGCGATCGGGACCACCGCGCGCAGCCGCCACCGGCCGTCCGGTCGGGCACCCGCGGTCAGTTCGCCGGCGAGCGCGGTGACCCGTTCGCGCAGCCCGGCCAGACCGCGCCCGCCGGCGAGCTCCCGCCGGACCCCCACCGAGATCGGGACCGGAGCGGCGGCGTTGGTGACTTCGACCTCGACCTGACCGTTCAGGCAAGCGGTCCGCACCTCGGTCGGCTGCCCGGCGGCGTACTTGAGGGCGTTCGTCAGGCCCTCCTGCACGACCCGGTACACGGCCAAGGAAACGTCGACGGGGAGGGGAGCTCGTCGAACGGAGGCCCTCCGTGCCGGAGCTTCCGCGCGACCGGGCGGTGTCCGGGCTGCTGGGCGGAATCGCCGTCGGTGCCGGTGCCTTCCTGGCGACGATGCTGATCATCCTCGTCTTCGGGGGCTGGCACGTCACCGGAGGCGACTCCTGGAAGTTCCTGGCGACGCTCGGCGTCATGGCCTGTGTGGCGGTGACGGAAGAAGTGGTGTTCCGCGGCGTGCTCTTCCGCATCGCCGAAGAACGGTTCGGGACGTGGCCCGCCCTTGCGGTGTCCGCGGTGCTCTTCGGCGCGGTGCGCCTGGCGGGCACCTCCGAAACCGGCACCGGCGCGATGCTGTGGGGCGCCACCGCCATCGTCCTGCAGGGCGGCATCATGCTCACCGCCGCCTACATCGCCACCCGTGCACTCTGGATGCCGATCGGCATCCATTTCGCCTGGAACGTCGTCGAAGCGGGGTTCGGCACGGCGGTGTCGGGCAAGTCGAGCGAGTTCGGCGGCCTGGTCCACACCGCGTTGGCCGGTCCGCCGGCGCTGACCGGGGGCTCCTTCGGCCCGGAAGCCGGGGTGGCCGGCATCCTGTCCTGCCTCGTCGCCGCGGCGTTCCTGCTGCGCTCGGCGATCCGCAACGGCCGGATCACCGCTCGCTAGGAGGTGGCGGTCTTGTCGAAGCCCGGAATTGCTTGGGGTCACCGGCGGTTCGGGGACGTGACCTCGGCGACGAAGTTTTCGGCGACATCGCGCAGTTTCACGTTCTGCTCCTGCGACGCCTTGACGAGCAGGTTGAAAGCGTCGTCGGACTGGATGCTGTGCAGGGCCATGAGGATGCCCTTGGCCTGGTCGATCACCGCACGGGAGGTGAGAGCGGTGCGGAGTTGTCCCATGGTCTCGCGGGCGGCTTGGTGCCGGCGGGTGCTGCGCAGCGCGGATTCGGCGGCGGCGGTGTAGAGGTCCAGCAGCGCTGCGTCGAGCGCGCCGAAGCTGTTGCCGCCGGTGTCGTACAGGTTGAGCGAACCGTGGTACTGGTGGTCGACGAACAGCGGGGCGGACAGGTAGGCCACGACCGAGCACTCGTCCGCGGCGGCGGCGAACTCGGGCCACCGTTGTGCCGCCTCGGTCACGGTGACGCGTTGGAGTTCGCCGGTCCGGGCGGCCTCCAGGCACGGCCCTCGCCCGGCTTCGTACTGTGCCTGATCGACGCGGTGCGCGCTGTCACCGGTTGCTGTCGCTGTGTAAGGGGCGCCGTCGCGCAGCAGCGTGATGCTGGCGATCTCCGCGTCCGGTACCGCGTGGATGACCTGCCGGCACACTCGCTGCAGGACCACCAGCAGTTCCTCTTCTTCCGCGAAGGTGCCGGCCAGGCGATCGAGTGCGTCGGTGACGTCGTCCACTCTCCGTGCGGCGTCCCGCTCGTACAGCAGGTTGTCTTCCATGTGGTGCTCCAACGAGGTGAGGACTGGGCGTCCCGGACAACAGTAAGTGTCGCCTGCTCCATCCACCGGCTGCGGGAGCTGAACCGCCCCACGACAAGTCGGTGGTCGCTGCGCACCGACGGAACCCCGGACGCCAACGCCGTACCAGGCAACCAGCCCGGCAAGCTCGACTACGGCTGGCTCGGCCAGCACCAGCGCCCCTACGAACACGCCGGCGCCCTCCCCCTCGTCGAAATGGGCGCCCGTCCCTACAGCCCCGCCCTCGGCCGCTTCCTCTCCGTCGACCCCGTCGAAGGCGGCTCCGCCAACGACTACGACTACACCAACGCCGACCCCATCAACGCCACTGACCTCGACGGTGAACGCAGCCATCGCCACCGGCGGCCGGTCTACCGCTCGCGCAGGCACGTTACGCACCGCGCGTATCGCCGGGCATCGCACAGCGTCCGCCGCGTCACAAGCCACGCACGCTATCGCTCAGCGAGCTACAGCCGCAGCACTGGCGGAGCGCCCCCGCTGCCGCTGCCCAATACGTCGTCGGACTGTATTTATGCGTTCTGCAGCCATGGCATGCGCGATCATGGTTCGCACGGCAGCCCGCCGTCGTCCTGGCCGAATTGGGATCATGTCGGTCGGGATGCGGGAATCGGAGCAGCAACCGGGGCATTCATCGGCGGTGTCGGCGGTTGCGTAGTCGGGTTTATTGTGGGCCCACCAGGGTGCATCGCCAACGCCGGTGCCCAAGGAACCTTCTACGGTTTCATGGGCGGGGGTGCCGGGCTGCTGTGGGGCCTGTTCTTCGACAACTGAACTCACCGTGCCCTGTAACATGGCGACTCGGAACTGAACTGCTAGGAGGTGCCGATGAGCGGAAGAAATCTATTCGTCAAGATGTTTTTCAGTGAAAAAGTGAGTCGCCTGGTGCGGACAGTGCCCTGGATCGCGGGGTTTGTCTTCGTCGTCATCCTTGGTCTGTACCGTCCGCTGGTCGGTCTGGCCGCACAGTGGCTCGACCCGTCCGCGGGGGAAATCCATGTGTATCCCTGGGGAATTGTCTCCGCATTGGTGGCTGCTGTGATTGTGGCAGCCGGACTGACCTTCGCCAGGAGAAAGCGATGATTGATGCACCTCGGCCGTGCGCCGCCTTGATCGTTTCGGCTACGAGCAGCATGTCGCTCAGCTCGTGACGTCGGCTCGGATCCCGGTGGCGGACGGGCCGAGCCTCTCCGCGGCGAGCACCTGCAATTCCATGTGAACTTCGCCGCTCAGGCCAGGTGGTACAAGTGCGCGCGCTCCGTGTCGTCGAGCCGCCCGCGAGCGTCGCGACCTCGTTCCTGCGGAGCCCGGCCACCCGGCGTTGGCCGAAGTAACCCCGACGTCAGCTTGACCGGGAACTCGTGGTCGGCGATCGTTCCGCCCTACCGTCTGCGCGGCACGAGTCCGGCCTCGAAGGCGATGATCGCCAGGTGGACGCGGTCCCGGGCCTCGAGCTTGGCGAACAGGCGCGCGACATGAGTCTTCGCCGTCGCCGCGCTGATCACCAGCCGCTCGGCTATCTCGGTGTTCGACAGGCCCTGTCCCACCAGTGCCAGCACCTCGCGCTCCCGGTCGGTGATCTCCGCGAGGAGACCTGAGTCCGCGGCGGGCTCGGTGTCCGGTTCGGGGGCCGCGGGGCCGGCGGTTCCGGCGAAGTCCGCGATCAGCCGCCGGGTCACGCTCGGCGCGATCAACGCGTCGCCGGCCGCCACCACGCGGATCGCGTCGAGGATCGCGTTCAGGGCCATGCTCTTGAGCAGGAATCCGCTGGCCCCGGCGCGCAGTGCGCCGTAGACGTACTCGTCGTCGTCGAAGGTCGTCAGCACCAGCACCTTGGGCGGGTGTGGCTCGGCGGTCGCCCGCCGGGTCGCCTCGATCCCGTCCATGCCCGGCATCCGGATGTCCATCACCACCACGTCCGGCCGCAGCTCACGCACCAGGCGCAGCGCCTCGCGGCCGTCGCCGGCCTCGCCGGCCACCGCCAGATCGTCGGTGTCGCCGATCAGGATCGCGAGCCCGACCAGCATCAGCGGCTGGTCGTCGACCAGTAGCACCCGCACGCTCATGCGCGGACCTCGCTGACGCTCGGTCCGGCCTGAGCGGCCCGCGCAGTGTTGGATGATTCGCTCGCAGGCTCGCTCATGCCGGGAGCCTCGCCGCCACCCGGAAGCCGCCCTCCGGACGCCGGCCCGCGCTGAACTGGCCGGACAGCAACGTCACCCGCTCGCGCATGCCGAGCAGGCCGAAGCCGCTCCCGCCGGGCGCCGTCGAGTGCCTGGGACGGCCCGGCCCGCCGAGACCGTCGTCCCCGTCGTCCACCACCTCGATCGTCACGCCCTCCGGCTCGTACCCGACCGCGACCCGGCACGTCCGCGCCCCGGAATGCCGCACCACGTTCGTCAGCGACTCCTGGATGATCCGGAACGCCGACAGTTCGATCTCCGGCGGCAGCGGACACCGCTCGCCCTGCCAGGTCACGTGGACCCGCACCCCGGCGTCGGCCGTGCGTTCGGCGAGTTGCGGGACGTCGGCCAGGCTGCCGGCCGGCGCCAGCGGAGCGGCCGGCGGCATGGCGTCATCCGGCTCGGCGCGGCGGAGCGCCCCGAGCATGCGCTGCAGCTCGAGCAGCGTCTGGCGGCTGGTGGTCTCGATGCCGATCAGCGCCTGCCGCGCCTGCTGGGGCTTGGTGTCCACGACCCGCGCCGCCGCTCCCGACAGCACCGTGATGATCCCCATGCTGTGCGCGACGCTGTCGTGCAGTTCGCGGGCGATCCGCAGCCGCTCGGTGACGACGGTGCGGGCCGCGGTCTGCTCGTGCAGGGCGTCGAGGTATTCACGGCGTTTGCGGTACACCCCGCCGAAGACCCACGCGACCGCGAACCACAACGCGTACTGCCCGGCCCACTGGGCCGTGTCGCCGACGTTCTCCCCGGGGTAGACGTCGATGTTGTCGACGAACGCGGCCGCGACGGCCGCGACGGAGCCGATGGCGGCAGCCTTCGGCCGCCGGACGGCGAGGTGCCCGCCCAAGACCACGAGCACGACGAACACGGCCTCGGACCGCACGCCGAAGAGGTAGCCGAGGACCGCTTCGCCCAGGATCGCCGCGAAGACCGCCGCCGGCAGACGGCGCATCAGCAGCACCGGAAGGGCGAGCACAGCGCACAGAACCATCATCTGGAGGGGCCCGAGGCCGGGAAACCGGAACAGGCTGTCGTGGCCCGGAACCCGAGCGATCGACCAGCCGAGCGTCACCGCGTAGAAGCAGGCGGTGGCCAGCACCACGGCCTGTGACATCAGCCAGGTCACACGCTTCGATGTCGAGAGACGCTGGAGAAGCTCTTCCATGCGGAGATCGTATGCAGTGGCGTCGGTTCCGCGCGTCGTCCCGGGGATGTACGCGCCGGTACACCCCCGGGCCGACGGCCTGGGGAGCGGTGACATCCACGGGCCGACGCGGCGGATGGCCTTCTGTTCCTAGGTTCGTGACCATGATGAACACACCGATGATCCACGTGCGCTGGTCGGCGGTGCCGGACAGACCCGGTGCCCGACGCCCGCGACGTCTCGGCAGGGCCTTCGCCACCGCGGGCCTGATCATGATCCCGTGGGTTCTCTATCTGTCGATGTCGTTGCCGGAGAAGGCGATGGACAGTCACTGGGCCCTGGCCTGGGTCGGTCTGGACAGTGGCGAGGCACTGGCCTTGTTCGCCACCGGTCGGTTCCTGAAGCGGGCGGACAACCGCTGCACGCTGACCGCCACCGCGGCCGCTGCGCTTCTCCTGACCGACGCCTGGTTCGACGTCACCGCGGCGGCACCCGGGGGCGAGCTGGCTATCGCGATCGTGATGGCAGTGTGCGTGGAAATTCCCGTCGCCATCGTGTGCACCGTCTTGGCCTTGCGACTGATCCGCCACCCATTCCCACGGTCCGAAACCGTTGAACAAGAATCACCGTGAACGCCAATGTCAGCCGGATGCTGAACTGCACCTACCCAACACGCCACACCAAGATCGCGGCGGCGGCCGGGTGGCCGCTATCGGGGGAGGACCTCGGTGCGCACCGCCTGCAGCGTGTCCGGCCGCAGGCCCAGCCGCCGCAGGATCGTCGGCGCGATTTGCGTGGTGCCGACGGGGGTGGTGATCGTGTGGGGGTGGCCGGCGGGCGAGGTCCGACCGAGACGAGCAGGAGGTGGGCGGAGCGATCACCGGCGGACGGGGCCGGCGCGGCCAAGGCGGCGATGGCCGCCGCGACCACGGCCAGCGTGGCGGCTCTCGATCGAGTACTCGGCACGGATCTCTCCTTCGACTACGAGGCGGCCCGGACGGGCGCCGAAGGGCATTCCAGGCCGGGCAAGCAGCGGCCAGGACACACCGAAACGAATTCCGGGTGAACGCCGTGACGCATTCGCCGCAGAGCGCGCAAGCAGGACGACCCGGGCGTTAACCGGAAGCGCGAACCGCAAGACGAGCGCGCTCGGTCAACCGTCCTTTTGCATCACGCCGGCCAGTGCTTCGCGGGCAGCCGGCGGAGGAGAAGGCGGCTCTCCGTGGCGTTGCTCGGCTCGCTCGGACGAGTCCCGGCTCCCGCAGTCGCGTCGCCATCGCCGACGATGCAGACCAGGTCGTCGACGCCCGGACATTCCGCTCGCTCGAATGCGTCGGGCTGTGCTCGTGAATCACCCTCCGGTCGCTCCGGCGGGAATGGGTTTCCGAATCGCCCCGATCTTTGGTACGCGCAGGTGACAGTGGCGGCGAGGTCCCTATTTCGCCTTGGTGGACCGTATACGCTGTCGGCGTTTCGCTGGTGCGACGGACAGAGCGAGGGCGCGGGTGGCCAGACGTCGGGGAAATGGCGCGGTGCCCGCCGTGCTGAGCACCGCTGTCGCCGTGGTCGCGGCGGTGTACTTCGCGCCGCTGGGGGACTGGGTCGCCGCCGACCCGCTGCCCGGCCAGCTGTGGATGAAGAGCCACACCGCGCCGGCGTTGTCCCTTTTCGGCGCGGTAACCCTGTTCGGGGCAGTGCTGGCCTTGCGGCAGCGTAGCGGTCCGCCCGCCACCGGCCTGGCCGCTCATCCGCTGGACGTCGAGGCGGTAGCCGGGCACGAGCCGCGCGTCGCCGGGGCTGAACTCGACCCAGACCGAGCCGGGACGCAGGTCGGGTGCCCGGCAGACCACGACGCCTGTTCGGCCGGTGAACCGTCCGCCGTGTGCGTGCACCCGCAATCCGCTGGGAAAGCCACCCGCTCGGGCGGGTCCGGGGTTCCGATTTCGGTGTGCGGTGCTCATATCGGCTCCCTCTCCGGTGGGAGATGCCGGACGTACTGCCGGCCGTTACGAGCATTCCGTCCGTGGGAGACCACGGTCAGAGGCGGAAGCCCGGTCCGCGTGTGCCGTTCTTCCCGCACGGCCGGGCACGGCGCTGGAGAACGTGCCGCCGGGCTATGGTGCGTCCGATTCCGTCGCGTCGTCCGCGTCGGGGCGAAGGGCGAGCCGGCGGCCCTCGATCCGATCGATGCTGATCCGCAGCAGCCGGTCGCGGGGTGCGGGCGCCCACGAGCGCAGGCCGGCACCGAGTTGGACGGCCAAGGTTTCGACGTCCGTGGTGAGGGTGGCGATCCCGGTCACGATCACGCTCCAGCCGGTGTGGCCGCCGGGGTCGTAGGCGTCGGCTTCGAAGGTGACCGGCCGGCCGTCGAGCCGGTCGGCCCAGGAGTTGCGGCCCGCCCGCAGCCAGATCGCTTCGTCTGCCGTGGTGAAGTTGACCGGCCGGATCGCCGGCCGTCCGTCGTGGACGAAGCCCAGGCGGCCGAGCGGGACGGAGGCGAGCAACGCGCGGCAGCGGGCCGGGCCCAGCGGACGCAGCTCAGGGACGCTCATCGGTCTCGGCGCCGTCCTTGAGCTTGGCCGGCCGTGTCGCGGCGAAGATCGCCGCGGTGGCGATCGCGCCCAGCGTCGCCCCGACCGGTTTGGCCGGCAGCCCGTCCTTCGCCTTCGTGAGCAGTTCGTCAACCTTCATGCCGCGAAGTCTCGACGCGGCGGCGCGGGAGCGGCAGAGCCGATGGTCCCTTCGGCCGGTGACCGACGGCCCCGGCACCGATGGCGTTCGCCGGCGGCGGTGGCGAGCTCGGGCCGATTTGCTGGACACACCTCGAATCCGCGACTCCGAAGCCCGCCATGGCTCACCGCCTCGCATTGACCGACGGGCCTGGAGCACGGACCCCGGGACTTCTTCGCCAACCCGGCGGCGATCGACCTCGACTACTGCGGGATCTGCGTCGCCGAATGTCCCTGCGGTGCCATCGAAATGGTCCCCGAAGAAACCTGAAAGGAGCGGCCATGCGAATCCTCGTCGTGTTCGAGTCGATGTTCGGCGCCACCGAAGCAGTAGCCGAGGCGATCGGGAAGGGACTGGCCGTGGCCGCCCCGGTGGAGGTGGTCAACGTCGACGGCGCGCCGGCCGACCTCACCGGTGTCGACCTGCTCGTCGTCGGAGGGCCCACCCACGTGCACGGCATGAGCCGCCCCGCGACGCGGAAATCGGCCGTGGAGCAGGGGGATCGCCCGACCCGCTCGGAGACCGGCGTGCGCGAGTGGCTGGACTCCCTCGGGCCGGTCCCGCAGGGACTCCCGGTCGCGGCCTTCGATACCCGAATCGACAAGGCACGCCTGCTCACTGGCGCCGCTTCGCTCGGCATCGCGAAGCGGCTGCGCCGGCCCGGGTGCCCGGCGGCGGCGCCCGCCGAGAGCTTCTTCGTGGGCACGACCCCGGCCGACGCCGGCCCCAACCCCGGCGAGCTGGACCGGGCCGAGGCCTGGGGCGCGGCGCTCGGCGCGGCCGCGCGCCGGACCGTCTCCTGAGGCCGATCGTGGACGCCGGGGGAGACACGGTCGGGGTCGAGGAGGAGTTCGTGCTCGTCGACCCGCGCTCAGGAACGACGGCCGCGGCGGCACCGCGGGTCCTGGACCTGCGGGCGGACGAGCCGGGGGTGATGGCCGGGTTCCTGCAGTTCCAGGTCGAGACGGCGACCGCCGTGTGCCGGTCGCTGTCCTAGGTTCACGCAGAGCGGACCCGCCTGCGGCGCCGGGTGGCCGAGGCGCCGGAGCACGCCGGCTGCGCTGGACCTGGGCGCCGTGTCAGCCGGGGACGCCGCCGAGCCACCGCCGGAGCCCCTGGATTCGGCGATCCTGTTCGCGCCGGCGGTCGCGGACATCCACCTGTCCGACGTCCCGCCGGCGCGGGAGTTCCTGGCTTTCGCCGGAAAGCACCACCTGAGCGTCAGCACCGTGCCGTACGTCCTGGCCGTGGGCTGAGCCGAGCCGGATGGTCATGGCCGTCCGGCCGGGGTCCGCACGTGCCGGACGGTCGAGACCACCCACAACGCCGTGACCAGCGCGATCAGCACGGCGAGCGTGACGCCGCTGCCGGTCACGAGCGTGAAGACGGCGGCCAACAGCGCGGCCGCACCGAGCGGGGCACTGAGCCACCGCGCCGCGCCGGTCCACACCCACGAGCCGAGCACGCAGGCGGCCAGGCCCAGTACCAGTGCGGTGGCCGCCATCGCGCGGGGGCCGTGCACCCACAGGGTGCTCCCGTCGGCCAGGTATTCGATGTACAGGGCGATGGTGAACAGGACCGGTACGGTCGCCACCGCGTCTCGCCATTCGCGTTGCATCGCACGACACCTCCTCCCGCTCACCATGCGCCCGCGGCCTGGTCGCCGGGAGCTGTCGAAAGTCCCCGGACGCGGGGACGAACGGCCGCATCCGCCGGGCGTCGCCGCGTCCTACCTTCGGGGCGGATGCGTGGTCCGCGCACCGGAACCCGGAGGAAACACGTCATGAGCGCAACCGGAAACCCGCCGATCGTCGTCGCCGTGGACGGTTCGGAGACCGCCGCGGCGGCCGCGTTGTGGGCGGCCGGGGAAGCGGCCCGCCGGCACGCGTCCCTGCTCGTCTACACCGCCTACGGCTTGGAGGACGCGGCGCTCGGCGGCAAGATCCATCCGCCGTCGGACTGGCTGGCGGTCAAGGAGGCCGAAGCGGACCGGCTGCTGCGGCAGACCCGGGCCACGCTCGAAGCCACCGTGCCGGGGCTGGCCATCGCGACCGAGGCGAGTGACCGCGGCCCGGTTCCCGGCCTGCTCGAAGTTTCGGAGCGAGCCCGGATCCTCGTCACCGGCGAGCCGGTCGGGGCGATCGCGGGCCTGTTCAGCGGCTCACCCGACGTCGACCTCGCCGCGCGGGCGCACTGCCCGGTCGTGGTCGTCCGCGGTGCGGAGAAGCCCGGCGGCCCGGTCGTCGTGGGTGCCGACGGCAGCCCGCTGAGCGAAGCGGCGATCGCCTGGGCCTTCGAGGAGGCTTCGATCCGCAACGCCTCGCTCGTCGCCCTGTACACCTGGCACGACGGTGACACGGCCGGCCTGTTCAGCGACGGCAACGTCGCCATCCAGGGTGAATCCCTTCAGGACTCGGGCCGCCGCCTGCTCGCGCAGCGGCTGGCGGGCTGGCAGGACAAGTACCCGGACGTCCAGGTCGAGCGCCGCGTCGAGCACGACAAGCCCCGCGCCCGTCTCCTCGAACTGAGCCACCATGCGCAGCTGCTCGTCGTCGGCAGCCGTGGCCGAGGTGGTTTCGCCGGACTGGTGCTCGGCTCCACGAGCCAGGCTCTCCTGCACCACGCGGCCTGCCCGGTCATGGTCGTCCGTACCGAGAAAGAGGTCTGAAGATGAACGCCGGCAAGGTGTCCGCGGTCATGACCGCCGACCCGATCACCGTTTCCCCGCAGACGCCGTTCAAGGACATCGCCCAGCTGCTCACCGGCAACGGGATCAGCGCGGTCGGCGTGGTCGACAAGACCGGTGCCCTGGTCGGCGTCGTCTCCGAGGCGGATTTGCTCCCCCATCTGTGGGAGGAGCGCAAGCCCCGGTGGCGCGAGCGCCGGCCGGCCCGCAAGGCTACCGCGTGCGTCGCGAAGGACCTGATGACGAGCCCGGCGGTCACGATCGCCGCCGACGCGACACTCGCCGCGGCCGCCGCGCAGTTCGCGCACAGCGGCGTACGCCGGTTGTTCGTGCTCCGCAACGGGAAAGTAGCGGGCGTGCTGTCGCGCCGTGACCTGGTCGCGGTCTTCACCCGCGGTGACAGCGACCTCGAGCGCGAGGTCAGCGAACGGGTGCTGCGGGATCAGCTCAACCTCGGGCCGGATCGGGTCCGCATCGAGGTGCGGGCCGAGATCGTCACGGTCGTCGGGCGGGTGGAGCGCCGCAGCGACATCGCCCCGGTGACCCGGCTGATCCAGGAACTGTCCGGGGTGGTCGAGGTGCGCAACCGCCTGGACTACGTCTGGAACGACGTGGCTTGAGCAAAGCCGGGGAAGGCCTCCTTGATCGGGATCGCCGCGCACCGCGCCTCGTGGCGACCGGGTACGCCCACCACGCCCGAGAAGTCCACTGTGGACATCTGAGGAGGAACACCATGCACCCACGGCCGGGCGACTGGCTCGTCAGCAACGGGTCGCGGGTCGGCGCACCCGGACAGCGAGGCCGGATCCTCGAGATCCGCCTCGACCGGGTCCGGCAGCTCATCCACGAGGAGGACGGCCATGCCCGGATTCGTTGACGGCGTCGTCGTCGCCGGGATCGACGGCTCGAGCTCCGCGGTGCAGGCTGCCGTGTGGGCCGGTGCGGAAGCCGGCCGCCGCGGGCGTCCGCTGCGGCTGGTGCAGGTCTACGCGCTGCCGCAGGTGAAGGCGCCCGTCGCGTTCGGCACGCACGAGCAAGTCCGGGCCGGGCTGGCCGAGCGAGCCGAAGGCCGGCTGGCCGAAGCACGGGACGCGGTCTTGGCCGAGTACCCCGGCCTCGACGTCACCACCGCGGCTCGGGAGTGGAGCCCGGTCACCGCTCTCGTCCAGGAGTCGCAGCACGCCGAACTGCTCGTGCTCGGCTCACACGGGCTGGGCGGCTTCACCGGTCTGCTCGTCGGCTCGACCGTCGCCGCCGTGGCGGCGCACGCGCACTGCCCGATCGCGGTGGTCCGCGGCCGGACGCCGCACGACGCGCCGCCGGACGCCGGGCCCGTGCTCGTCGGCGCCGACGGTTCGGCCGACAGCGAGGCCGCGCTCGCCTTCGCTTGCGAGGAGGCGCGGCTGCGTGGCACCAGGCTCGTCGCGGTGCACACCTGGAGCGACATCCTCGCCGACGGCATGCTCCGGGCGCATCCGCTGCAGCAGGATCCCGCGGAGATCGCGGTGGTGGAGCGCGTCAAGCCGGCTGAGCAGGTGGTCGGCTGGCAGCGCAAGTACCCGGACCTGACGATCGAGCTCGAGGTCACCCGCGGGCGACCGGTGCGCACGCTGCTGGAGCGCGGCGAGACCGCGCAGCTGATCGTGGTCGGCTGCCGTGGCCGCGGCGGGTTCACCGGGATGCTGCTCGGCTCGACGAGCCAGGCGCTGATCGCGCACTCGCCGTGCCCGGTGGCGGTCGTGCGGCCGCAGCGGACCGGGAGCGGGACATGACCACGCTGCGGACCCGGGCCGCGATGCGCTACGCGGGAGCTTCGTCCTTTGTGGACCTGATCTCGCGAAGGGACGTAAGTCCTCGCGACCGGTGACCGACGCCAGCGGTGACCCGGCCTCCGCCTTCCTAGGTTGGGAGGTGACACGAAAGGCAGGAACCCCGATGCGAGCACGCGACCTGATGACCGCGCCCGTGATCACCGTGCAGCCGTTGACCTCCGCGAAGGAAGCGGCCGAACTGCTGGCCGCTCACGGCTTCACCGCCCTTCCGGTGGTCGACGACGACGATCGGCTGATCGGCATCGTCACGGAAGCCGACCTGATCCGCGGCCGGATCCCGGTGGATCCCCGGCACGCCCACGAGCACCACGAAGCCGCGTCCGCGGGCAAGACCGTGGGGGACCTGATGACCACCCCCGTGACCGCGATGAGCACCGGGACCGACGTCGCCGACCTGTGCCAGGCGCTGGTGGACGCCCGGATCCGCGCGATGCCGATCGTCGACGGCTCGGCCGTCGTCGGCATCGTGACCCGCGGCGACGTCGTGCGGGTGCTCGCCCGCGAGGACGTCGAGATCGCCCGGGACGTCCAGCACCGCCTGGAGATCTACGGCGGCAGCGGCCGCTGGCACGTCGACGTCCGCGACGGGCTCGTGCACATCACCGACCAGTTCGACGACGGCACCGACCGGCACGTCGCCCAGTTGCTGGCGCTCGCCGTGCCCGGCGTCGTCGCCGCCGACACCGCCTACGCGGGCGAGGAGCAGACACGATGACCACCACCGAACCGAGGATCACCGTGGGCGTGGACGGCTCGGCGGGGTCGGCCGCCGCCGTCGCCTGGGCGGCGGACATCGCTTCCCGGCGTCACCTCCAGCTGAAGATCGTGCACGGGCTGCAGATCGCCGGTCTGTACTACGGCGGCGGCATGAGCGGAATCGGCGCAACGACGCTGTTCGAGGCGGTCCAGGCCGAAGGGGAACGCGCCATCGCCGACGCCCGCGCCCTGGCCGCGTCGGTCGACAAGGACTTGGTCATCGTCACCGAGCTGCCCAACGACTCGCCGGTGCCGATGCTGATCGACGAGTCGCGGCACGCGCGGCTGCTGGTCGTCGGCCGGACGGGGACCGGCGGGTTCGCGGACATGCTGCTCGGGGGCACGGCGGCTTCGGTCGTCGGCCATGCCCACTGCCCGGTCGCCGTCGTCCGCGGCCGCCCGGAGAACACGGCCGCCCCGGAAACGGGACCGGTCGTCGTCGGCGTCGACGGCAGCCCGAACAGCGAGCAGGCCATCGCCGTCGCGTTCGAGGAAGCTTCGCTGCGCGGCGTGCCGCTGGTCGCGGTGCACGCTTGGAACGACATCACCTACGAAGACACCCGCGGCACCGCCCGCATCCGCACCCAGCCGGAAACCCTCGAAGAGGGTGAGCAGCGACTGCTGACCGAACGCCTGTCGGGCTGGCAGGAGAAGTACCCCGACGTGGAGATCCGGCGGCAGCTGGTCCGCGACCGGCCGCGGAACGTCTTGCTCGGGGCGAGCGAGACCGCTCAGCTGGTGGTCGTCGGTTGCCGCGGTCGTGGTGGGTTCACCGGGATGCTGCTGGGTTCGACCAGTCAGGCGCTGGTTCACCACGCCTCCTGCCCGGTGCTCGTCGTCCGCCCGGAGCCGGTGAAGTGACCGCGCTCGACGCCCGGCCCGTGGTGCTCGGCAGCACCGAGCTGGCCCAGGTGGATGCGCTCTGGCGGGCCGCGAACTACCTCTCGGCCGGCCAGATCTACCTGATGGCGAACCCGCTGCTGCGCGAGGCGCTGCGACCCGAGCAGATCAAGCCGAGGTTGCTCGGGCACTGGGGGACTTCACCCGGCCTCAACTTCGTCTACGCGCATCTGAATCGCGCGATCCTCACCCACGACCTGAACGCCATGCTCGTCACCGGACCGGGTCACGGCGGCCCGGCCCTGCTGGCCAATACGTGGCTCGAAGGCAGCTACACCGAGGCGTGGCCCGACGTCACGCGCGACGCCGCCGGGATGGCCGAGCTGTTCAGGCAGTTCTCCTTCCCCGGCGGTGTGCCGAGTCATGTGGCGCCGCAGGTGCCCGGCTCGATCCACGAAGGCGGGGAGTCGGGTTACTCGCTCGCGCACGCCTTCGGTGCTGCGTTCGACAACCCCGGCCTGCTGGTGGCGTGCGTGGTCGGTGACGGCGAGGCCGAGACCGGGCCGCTGGCGACGTCCTGGCACGCAAACAAGTTCCTCGACCCGGTCCGCGACGGTGCGGTGCTGCCGATCCTGCACCTCAACGGCTACAAGATCGCCAACCCGACCGTGCTCTCGCGCATCGCCCCGGCCGAGCTGGACGCCCTGCTGCGCGGGTACGGCTACGCGCCGATCTATGTCGAGGGCTACGATCGGGAGTTGATGCACCAGGCGATGGCTGCGGCGCTCGACTCGGCGGTCGCCACGCTCGCCGAGCGGCGTGGCGTGTGGCCGATGATCGTGCTGCGCAGCCCCAAGGGCTGGACCGGTCCGTCCGTTGTGGACGGAAAGCCGGTGGAGGGCACGTGGCGTGCGCACCAGGTGCCGCTGGCCGAAGTCCGGACGAACCCGGACCACCTGCGCCAGCTGGAGGAGTGGCTGCGCTCGTACCGTCCGGAGGAGTTGTTCGACTCCCGCGGCCGTCCGGTCGCGGACGTCACGACGATGATCCCGGCCGGGGAGCGCCGGATGGGCGCGAACCCGCACGCCAACGGCGGCGTGCTGCTGCGCCCGCTGACCCTGCCGGACATCGCGGCCCACGCCGTCGCCGTGCCGAGACCGGGCGCGACGATGGCCGAGCCGACCCGGGTGCTGGGCCGGTTCCTGCGGGACGTCTTCGCGCTCAACGCCGACCGGGCGAACTTCCGCCTGTTCGGCCCCGACGAGACGGCGTCCAACCGGCTGGATGCGGTCTACGACGTCACCGGCAAGCAATGGCAGGCGGCGGTCGAGCCGGTCGACGAGCACCTGTCCGCCGACGGCCGCGTGCTCGAGGTGCTCTCGGAGCACCTGTGCCAGGGCTGGCTCGAGGGCTACCTGCTGTCCGGCCGGCACGGGCTGTTCTCGTGCTACGAAGCTTTCGTCCACATCGTCGACTCGATGGTCAACCAGCACATCAAGTGGCTGCGGGTGCACCGGCGGATCCCGTGGCGGCGCCCGGTGGCGTCGCTGAACTACCTGCTGACTTCGCACGTGTGGCGCCAAGACCACAACGGCTTCTCCCACCAGGATCCCGGCTTCGTCGACCACGTCGCGAACAAGAGCTCCGAGGTCGTGCGGATCTACTTCCCGCCGGACACCAACACCCTGCTGGAAGTCGCCGCGCACTGCCTGCGCAGCCGGGACTACGTGAACGTCGTGGTTGCGGGCAAGAACGACACGCCGAACTGGCTGGACGCCGAGCAGGCGGCGTTGCACTGCTCCCGCGGCGTGAGCATCTGGGAGTGGGCCAGCACGCACACCGGCCGCGAACCGGACGTGGTCCTCGGCTGCGCCGGTGACGCTCCCACGTTGGAGGTGCTGGCCGCGGCGAAGATCCTGCGGGAGGAACTGCCGGAGCTGGCGGTGCGGGTGGTGAACGTGGTCGATCTGATGCGGCTGCAGCCGGAGGCCGAGCACCCGCACGGGCTGTCGGACCGGGAGTTCGACGCGTTGTTCACGCCGGACCGGCCGGTGATCTTCGCCTACCACGGCTATCCGTGGCTGATCCACCGGCTGGCGTACCGCCGGACCAATCACCACGACCTCCACGTGCGCGGTTACACCGAGCACGGGACGACGACCACGCCGTTCGACATGCTGGTGCTCAACCACATGGACCGCTTCCAGCTGGTCATCGACGTGATCGACCGGGTGCCGGGCCTCGTCGCGACGGCCGGGGTGCTGCGGCAGCGGATGACCGAGGCCCAGGGACGGCACGGGCGGTGGATCCGGGCCCACGGCGAGGATCTGCCCGAGATCCGCGACTGGACCTGGGAAGGCTGAGGACCTGATCGCCGCGGTCGTCTTGGCCGCGGCGATCGCTTACCTTTGCCGTCCTCGCCATGGTGTAGTCGCGATTTCCCGCTCAAAGCATCCCCTTATGGCAGCCGAAGTATCCCCACGGTCAGCTACTGAAGGCGGGAAAATGCCTGACAAATCCAGGACGAAACTCTAGGCCGCGCTTACGGAGCGTCCGGCGGTGACCTCCACCGCCGGAAGTGCCGCGAACTCCGCCGGCCGGTGTGTCACGACCAGCGCCGACCGGCCTTCCGTCGCCGCCAGCACATCGGCCGCCAATGCTGCCGCCGTGGGTGCGTCCAGGTGCGCCGTCGGTTCGTCGAGCAGCAAGATCGGCCGGTCCGACAGCAGGGCCCGGGCCACGCCGATGCGCTGGCGTTCGCCGCCCGAGACCGGGGTGCCGTGGGCTCCCAACGTCGTGTCGAGGCCGTCCGGGAGGCGGCAGAGCCACGGTCCCAGCTGGGCCAGCTCCAAGGCGGCCCGCAGGTCGGAGTCGTCGGCGGATGGCCGGGCCAGGCGGAGGTTCTCGCGCAACGTGCTGTCGAACAGGTGGGTTTCCGGTCCACACCAGGCGATCCGCTCCCGCACCGAGTCGTCGTCGCACGTCAACGTGTCGGTGTCGTCCAGCAAGATCCGGCCCGCCGACGGGTCGAGGTAGCGCATCAGCGCTGCGATCACCGTGCTCTTGCCCGCGCCTGAGCGGCCCGTCAAAGCGAGCCGGCGCCCGTGGCCGATGTGGAGGTCCACGTCCTGGACCGCGTCGGCGGTGGCCTGCGGCCAGCGCACCGACAGGCGTTCGGCGGCCAGCTCGACGGCGGCCGGGGCCGGATCCGCGGAGACGCTGTGAGGTGCGGGAACGGCGTCCAGGCCGGCGAGACGACGTGCGGAAGCGGCGGCTCCGAGCAGCCGCTGCGCCGCTTCCGGCAGCCCGGCCACCAGCTCCGCCGTCGCCAGCGGAACCAGAGCGAGTACGGCGAGCGCGGGGCCGGGGATCGTCCCCGCGTGCACCGCCAGGATGCCCAGCGCCAGGCACGCCACGGACGTCAGCCCCACGCCCAGGGTCGCGATTCCGCCGCCCAGTCCACGCCACGCGGCGGACCGGCGCTGGAGTGACGTCACCGCGAAGTCGAGCTCGCGCAGCCGCGCGTGGCGGCCGGCCGCCGCGTCGTGGGTGATCAGGTCCGCCGACGCCTGGAGGAGTTCCGCCGTGCCCGCCGTGAGGTCCGCGCGCAGCCGGGCCGTCTCCCGCTGGGCCCGGCGGCCCGCCATCGCCGCGACGACGGGAGCCAGCCCACCCGCGACCGCGAGACCCACCGCTGCCGCGAGCCCGGCGCCCGGCAGGATCACGCCCAGGGTGACCACGGTCGCCGACAACACCAAGAACGTCGACACGCCCGGGACCAGCCCGCGGACCAGGACGTCCTGCTGGTTGTCCACATCGGACACGAGCCGGTGCAGGAGGTCGCCCCGGCGCAACCGCGCGGTTCCCGCCGGGCCGATGCGGACCAGTTGCGCCCACACGCGCACCCGTAGCTCCGCCAGCGCGCGCAGGGCCACGTCGTGGGACAGCAGCCGTTCGAGGTAGCGGAAGATGCCCTTGGCCAGGCCGAACGTCCGCACCGCGACGATCGCCACCAGCAGGCTCAGCACCGGCGGGTGCAGGGCCGCGCTCGCGATCAGCCAGGACGACGTCGCCGTCAGCGCGACCCCGCAGCCCAGCGCGGCCGTCGCGGCCAGGCAGGCCAGGGCGAGCCGCAGCCGATGGGGCCGGATCGCCTCCCGCAACGGCCGCCACTTCGCGACGTCCACAGTGGATGACTCGACCACCGGAGTGGCTTCCGGTCGGGAGATCGGCCGCGGCGACACGGCGGCGGGGGGCGTGGGAACGGCGATCGGCTCGCCCAGCGATACCACGCGGTCGCAGCGGGCCAGGACGGCCGGGTGGTGGCTGACGATCACGGCGGTCCGCCCGGCGAGCACCTTCGGCAGCCGCTCCAGGATGGCCGCCTCGGTCTCCGCGTCGACGCCCTCGGTCGGTTCGTCCAGCAGGATCAACGGCCGGTCCAGCAGCACCGCCCGGGCCAGCGCGACGCGGCGGCGTTGCCCGGTCGACAGCCCGGCGCCCAGTTCACCGACCACAGTGGACAGCGGCACGTCCAGCGCCGCGGTGTCGGCAGCGGCGAGGACTTCGTCGTCGGTCGCGTCGGGGGAGCCCAGACGGATGTTCCCGGCCACCGTTTCGGCGACCAGGTGCGGCTGCTGCGGCACCCAGGCGATGCGGCGGTGCCAGGTGGCGCGGCCGATGTCGGCCAGGTCGGTGTCGCCGATGAGGATCCGGCCGCCGTCGGGCCGCCGCCAGCCGAGGAGGAGGTCGAGCAGGGTCGATTTGCCCGCACCGCTCGGCCCGGTCACCCCGACCACCTCGCCGGGCGGCACCCGCAGGCTGAACCCGTCCAGGATCGGCCCGGAGCGGCCCTCGACCGTGACGTCTTCGCAGCGCAGCGCTACGCGGGTGAGGTCGGGAACCGTGCGCGTGCCGGTGTCGCCGGTGGGCGTGCCGGCGAGCGCGATGATCTCTTCGGCCGCGGCGAGGCCTTCGGCGCTGTCGTGGAACCGCGCGCCGACCGCGCGCAGCGGCAGGTAGACCTCGGGCGCGAGGATCAGCACTACGAGCGCGGTCTGGAGGTCGAGTTCGCCGGCCAGCAGGCGCAGCCCGATCGACACGGCGACGACGGCGACCGACAGGGTGGCCAGCAGTTCGAGGGCCAGTGCGGACAGGAAAGCGACGCGCAGGGTGCGCAGGGTCTGGGTGCGGTACTTCTCGGTGATCTCCCGCAGCGACCGGATCTGCGCGCGGGCCCGGCCGAACGCGGTCAGCTCGGCGAGCCCGGCGACGAGGTCGAGGAAGTGGTTCCCCAGTACGGAAAGCGTCTTCCACTGCCGCCGGACGTCACGCTGGGTGTAGAGGCCGATGAGGATCATGAAGATCGGGATGAGCGGCACCGTGAAGCCGGCGATCACCGCGGCGACCCAGTCGGCGAGCAGGATGCGCACCCCGACCACCAAGGGCACGACCGAGGCGATCAGCAACTGCGGTAGATATCGGGCGAAGTAGCCTTCCAGGCGGTCGACGCCGCGGGTGGCCAGGGCCGCGACCTCGGCGGGGGACCGGTCCGCTTGCCGCGGTCCGATGCGCAGCGCGGCCGCGATCACGGTCTCCCGCAGTTGCGAGAGGGCGCGGGCGGCGGCGCGGTGCGCGGTCGTCTCGGACAGCCAGGTGATCCCCGCCCTGGCGAGCACCACCAGCAGCAGCATGCCGAGCAGCAGCGTCAGGCTGTGCAGCGGGAAGCCGTCGAGGAACGCCCACGTGATCGTCTTCGCCAGCAGTTCCGCCTGGGCGAGCACCAGCATCGCGGTGAGCACGCCGAGGGCGGCGCAGGCGAGGATGAACGGCCGGACGGCGCTCGCGTGGCGCAGCAACCGCGGGTCGAGGGGCTTCACCGGCCGGCCACGGGCAGGCCGCCGCCGGCGGGGATCGAGGCGCGGCTGATGCGCTTGCGGAACACCCAGTACGTCCAGGCCTGGTAGGCCAGCACGATCGGGGTGAACGCGACGGCCACCCAGGTCATGATCTGCAGCGTGTACGGCGTCGACGAGGCGTTCGTCGTGGTGAGGCTGAACGCGGGGTCGGTGGTCGAGGGCAGGACGTTCGGGTACAGCGACCAGAACAGCGTGAACGTGACGGCGATGATCGCGCCGGCGGTGCTCGCGAAGGCGAACCCGTCCCGCTCGCCGGTGGCGAACAGGACCGCGGCGACGAGCAGGGCCGCGGCGAGCGCCGAGGTGAGCCACGCCCAGCCGCCGTGTTCGATGGCGGTGTAGGTGAGGAAGACGCCGCCGAAGACGATCGCCGTGCCGCCGAGCGCGCGGCCCAGTGTGCGGGCCCGGCCGCGGATCTCCCCGGTGGTCTTCAGGGTGAGGAACACCGCGCCGTGGAAGGAGAACAGGCTGAGCGTGGCCAGGCCGCCGAGCAGGGCGTAGGGGTTGAGCAGGGTGAAGAACGTGCCGGTGAAGTGGTGCCGGGCGTCGAGCGGGACGCCGTGGACGATGTTGCCGAACGCGACACCCCACAGCAGCGCGGGCGCGGCGGAGCCGAACACGATGATCCAGTCCCAGGTGTTGCGCCAGCGCGGGCTGTCGAGCTTGCCGCGGAACTCGAACGCGACCCCGCGCAGGATCAGCGCGACGAGCACCAGGAGCAGGGCCAGGTAGAAGCCGGAGAACAGGCTCGAGTACCAGAGCGGGAAGGCGGCGAAGGTGGCGCCGCCGGCGACGAGCAGCCAGACTTCGTTGCCGTCCCAGACCGGGCCGATCGTGTTGATCAGCACGCGGCGGTCGGTGTCGTCGCGGCCGAGGACGCGCAGCAGGGTGCCGACACCGAAGTCGAAGCCTTCGAGGACGAAGTAGCCGGTCCAGAGGACCGCGATGAGCAGGAACCAGATGTCGGTGAGGGCCATGGCGGTGCTCCGTCAGTAGGCGAAGGCCGCGGGGCGCGGCTCGTCGGACTCGGCTGCGGGTCCTTCCGGTGGCAGCGGACCGGCCTTGGCGTAGCGGACCATCAGGACGCCGTCGACGACCGCAAGGACGCCGTAGAGCAGGGTGAACACGATCAGTGAGGTCAGGACGCTGCTCGCGGGGACCGTGGGGGACACCGAGCCGGCGGTCTTGAGCACGCCGAACACCGACCAGGGCTGACGGCCCATTTCGGTGAAGATCCAGCCGACGCTGTTGGCCAGGAAGGGCAGGGCGAGCCCGGCCGTCGCGACGGGGAAGAACCAGCGGGCGCGCGGGGTGCGGCCGCGGCGGAACAGCCAGAGGCCGACGAGCGAGATCAGCAGGCAGAGGAAGCCGAAGCCGATCATCAGGCGGAACGTCCAGTAGGTGACCGGGACGTCGGGCCGGTATTCGCCGGGGCCGTAGGCCTGCTGTTCCTGGGCCTGGAGGTTGTTGATGCCTTCGACGCGGCCGTCGAAGGTGCCGGTGGCCATGAAGGACAGGACGCCGGGAACCCGGATGCTGAACTTCTCCTGGGAGCCGTCGAGCGAGCCGATGGTGAACAGCGAGAACGACGCGGGCGCGACGGTGTCGTAGAGGGCTTCGGCGGCGGCCATCTTCATCGGCTGCTGCTCGGTCATCAGCCGCGCCTGCAGGTCACCGGTGACGATGACGCCGAGGCTGGCGATCAGCACGGTGACCAGTGCGAGCTTCATCGACGGGCGGAAGACGTCCGCGTTCCTCTGTCGGCGCAGCTGCCAGGCGCTGATGCCGACGACGAACATCCCCGCGGTGAGGAAGCACGCGGTGATGGTGTGCGCGAAGGCGCCGACGGCGGTCGAGTTGGTGAGCACGGCGCCGAAGTCCTTCAGTTCCGCGCGGCCGGTGGTGGGGTTCACGATCGAGCCGACCGGGTGCTGCATCCAGGAGTTGGCGGCGAGGATGAAGTAGGCGGAGAGGACCGTGCCGATGGCGGCGATCCAGATGGTGGCCAGGTGGAGCTTCTTCGGCAGCTTGTCCCAGCCGAAGATCCACAGGCCGAGGAACGTCGACTCGAGGAAGAACGCCAGCAGGCCCTCGATGGCCAGCGGGGCGCCGAAGATGTCGCCGACGAAGGTGCTGTAGTCCGACCAGTTCATCCCGAACTGGAATTCCTGGACGATGCCGGTCGCCACACCCATGGCGAAGTTGATGAGAAACAGCTTTCCCCAGAACTTCGTCATCCGGCGGTACTTGTCGTTCCCGGTGCGCACCCAGGCCGTCTGCATCCCGGCGACCAGGAAGGACAGGCCGATGGTCAGCGGGACGAAGAGGAAGTGGTAGACGGTGGTGATCCCGAACTGCCATCGGGCGAGGTCCAGGGCGCTCATCGGGGTTCTCCTGCTCGTTCGCGGGCTACCCGGTGAGCATCCGGTGCGGCGGCCGTCCCGGTTTAGGGTCCTTGGTCACTTCCGGGACGGTCCCGGGTCCCTGCTGTCGAGGGTCTTGCGGTCGTACCCTGATCTCCGTCAGGTCCGTGACCAGGGAGGTCGGAATGCTCCGCGTTTTTCTCGTCGACGATCACGAGGTGGTTCGTCGTGGGGTGGCCGACCTGCTGGACGAGGACGAACACCTCACCGTGATCGGACAGGCCGGCAGCGTGTCGCAGGCGTTGGCTCGCATCCCGGCGCTCAACCCGGACGTCGCGGTGCTGGACGTGCGGCTGCCGGACGGCAACGGCATCGAGCTGGCCCGGGAGCTGCGGTCGAAGCTGCCCGAGCTCAAGTGCCTGATGCTGACCAGCTACACCGACGAGCAGGCGATGCTCGACGCGGTCATGGCCGGCGCCAGCGGGTTCGTCATCAAGGACATCAAGGGCATGGACCTGGTCTCGGCAGTCCGGGAGGTCGGCGCGGGAAAATCCCTGCTCGACGCGCACGCGGCCGCCGCCTTGATGGCCAAGCTGCGCGACAGCCAGGCCAAGAAGGGACCGCTGGCCGACCTCTCCGACCAGGAAAAGAAGCTGCTGGAGCTGATCGGGGAGGGCTTGACCAACCGCCAGATCTCCGAGCGCATGTTCCTGGCCGAGAAGACGGTCAAGAACTACGTCTCCCGGCTGCTGACCAAGCTGGGCATGGAACGTCGCACCCAAGCGGCCGTTCTCGCCACCGAGCTGCGCAAAGAGAACGGCTGACGCGGTCGTACGGTTTCGGAGCTCCCCGCCTGCGTTTTCCGGTGTTCATCGGGCGCTAAGCATTGAGCTGGTGCGGCTCCAGTAAGACGTCGGCCAAAGAGCGCCGCGGTGTCCAAGGTACGGGCGCACCCTGGCCGAGGCGCAGAACGATCTGCGGCCACAGCCCACCGCCGAGGAGGCTGCGCAGCTCCGTCCTTATTGCGGGCACCTCGACCGGCTGCGAGATGAACGACGCGTCGAGGCCGGCCACGGTCGCGGTGAGCAGGACCCGCTGCATCGCCTGACCGGCGCGGATCCGGTCCATCCGGGTGTCGTCGAACGAGCCGATCACCACGACCAGCGGCTCGGAGTCGTCGGTTCGGCCGCGTGGATGCGAGCCGAAGTCCCGCAGGACCCAGCCACCGTTGTCCGAGGGCATCGCGCCGGCCGCGTACTCCGGGACGCCGTCGCGGCTGTCCCGGTCGCGGGCGGTCCAGTAGCGCCACTCGGCGAGGAAGGCCGGATCGGCGACCTGGGCGTGATGACCCTTGTGCACGAGTTCGCGCAGCTGTTCCAGCTGCCGCGGGTTCAGCCGGGGCAGCCAGGCCTGTTCGACCTCCGCGGCGTGGCGCAGTTCGGCCACGACGGAGGCCGGGATGGTGATCGCTTCGAACGGGGTGCGGTTGGTGTGCCGGCGGGGGATCGCGTCCGCCAGCTCCACGAAGCGCCGGTCCGGCTTGCGGGCCGCGAACGGCCGGACCACCGCGAGCAGCGTGGGGTCGTCGCGCCGGGGGAGCAGTGTCGTGGCCGGGTGGGCGGCGCCCAGTGCGTGGATGGCGGTGCGCAGGTTGAACAGCGCGGCGCCACACGAGAGGAGCAGTTCCCGCTGGTCGGCGTCGGCCGCAGGCAGCGCGCGCTCCGGATCGGCGTGCAACTCGAGGCCCGCAGGAGTGCAGCGGAAGCGCCAAGGTTGCGTATTATGCGTCGACGGAGCGAGTACCGCCGCGCCGATCACGGACTTCACCTGATCGGAGTCCAGTAGGCCGATCGAGGTGATCGGTGGTGTCATGGTTTCCCCCCGGGCACCGCCACGCGGCACACTGTGTGGTTCCTTGAGCTTCTCCCGAGCGTCTCCCGCCGAGGAGGCCTGCGAAAGGGGAAAAGGTCACCAGCGGCGACGGACGATGCGTGAGATTGTGGGCAAGGTGGCGGTGAACGAGTCCGGCCGGCAGCCGGAGTACGGGTCCCGGCGGATGGCGGGCACGCTGTCCGGCCTGCGGCTGCGCGAGGTGCTGCGCGATCTGCAGGACCGGATCGAGCTGCTCATCGGCACCCGGGACAAAATGGACGGTCTGCTCGACGCGGTGCTGGCCGTGGCGTCCGGGCTTGAGCTGGACACCACGCTCCGGCGGATCGTGCTGGCCGCGATAGAACTCGGCGAGGCGAAGTACGGCGCCCTCGGAGTCCTCGCCGACGACGGTTCCATGTCGGAGTTCATCTACGTCGGCATCGAAGACGAGACCCGCCGGCTCATCGGTGACCTGCCGACCGGCCACGGGGTACTGGGCGTCGTGATCGACGAGGCGAAGCCGCTGCGGATGGAGGAGATCTCGTCCCACCCGGCGTCAGTGGGCTTTCCGGCGCACCACCCGCCGATGCACTCGTTCCTCGGGGTCCCGGTCCGCGTCCGCGACGAGGTCTTCGGGCGGCTCTACCTGACCGAGAAGAAGAACGGGGAGCCGTTCACCGACGACGACGAGGTCGTCGTGCAGGCGCTGGCCGCGGCGGCCGGCATCGCGATCGAAAACGCCCACCTCTACGAGCAGGCGCGGGTGCGGCAGCAGTGGCTGGCCGCCACGAGCGAGGTGACCACCGAGCTGCTGGGCGGCACCGACCCGGCCGAGGCGTTGAACCTGATCGCGAGCCGGGCGCTGGAGCTGACCGGTTCGGACGTCACCATGCTGGCACTGCCGAATTCCGGGCGCCTGGACGTCGACGAGGACTGGGGCGACGACGTCGACGACCTCACCGTCACCGTCAGCGCCGGCACCCGGGCCGCGGAGCTGTCGGGTATGCACATCGGCCTCGAGGAGAGCGTGCCCGGTGCGGTGTACCAGGACCGGACACCCCGCAATGTCGGGGAACTCCGGCTCCCTGACCACCGCTTCGGCCCCGCGCTGGTCGTCCCGCTGCGGGCGGGGGACCGGACGACCGGCGTGCTCATCGCGGCCCGGCAGACCGGGGCCGGGTCGTTCGAGTCGGCTCAGCTGCCGGTCCTGGCGTCGTTCGCCGACCAGGCGGCACTCGCGCTGCAGCTGGCGGCGCAGCAGCGGGCCGCCCGCGAGCTGGACGTGCTGGGAGACCGCGACCGGATCGCCCGTGACCTGCACGACCACGTGATCCAGCGGCTGTTCGCCGTCGGGCTGTCGATGCAGAGCACCCAGCGGCGGACGAAGTCCCCGGAGCTGCAGAAGCGGCTCGGGGACAGCATCGAGCAGATGCACGAGATCGTCCAGGAGATCCGCACGGCGATCTTCGACCTGCACGGCGGCGCCGCGGGGGAGACCGGCCTGCGGCTGCGGCACCGGTTGCACGACGCGATCGCCGAGCTGACCGACGACGCGCCGGTGCACCCGACGGTCAGCATGTCCGGCTCGATCGACACGGTGCCGGCCCAGCTGGCCGAGCACGCCGAAGCAGTCGTGCGCGAAGCGGTCAGCAACGCCGTGCGGCACGCGGAGGCCTCGACGCTGTCGGTGTCGGTCGCGGTCAAGGACGACGTGCTGCGGATCGTGGTGGCCGACGACGGCCGTGGGTTGCCCGAGGACGTCTCGCCGAGCGGGCTGGGCAACCTGGGTGACCGCGCCGAAGCAGTCGGCGGCGCGTTCACCCTCGGGCGCGGCCCTGACGGGGGCGTGAAGGTGGAGTGGTCGGCGCCGGTCAGCTGATCGTTGCCTCCGCGGCCGGCGTGCGATAGCGCCGGCCCGCACCTTCGCCCGGCTGGGTTTTCGGTGACGAAGGTCCTCGCGGTTCGGGTAGTCCGGCCGCGTCGCGGGCGCCGGTCCCCGAGGTCTCCTGGTCTTGCGGCGGTCGTCGCCGCGAGGAGGGAGCGGAGAAGCGATGAGCGTGGAGGCGGGCTCCCGGGCCCTGCTCGCGGGCGGTGACGTGGTGCTGGTGCGCCCGTTGCATCCTGCTGACACCGCCGAGGTGCTCGCCCTGCACACCCGGCTCACCCAGCGGGACACCTATTTCCGGTTCTTCGGCGCACCGTCCGGTTTGGACAGACTGGCTGCCGGGATCGCCGCCGACCCGGGCCCCGGACACTACGCGGTGGGTTGCTACCGGCACGGTGAACTCGTCGGGGTAGCGAACTACGAAGTACTGAATGATCCCACCGATGCCGAGGTCGCCCTCGTCGTGGACGCGGCCCTGCGCACGCAGGGCGTCGCGACGCTGCTGATGGAGCACCTCGTCTCGCACGCCCGGAAGTCGGGTCTGAAGCGGTTCCTCGCCGAGGTGCTCGCCGAGAACGCCAAGGTGCTCCACGTCTTCGCCGACCTCGGCCTGCGGTTCGAAGCCGGCATCGGCGGCCCCGAACGGGACGTCGTGATGATCCTCGGCGAAGACGCCGCCTACTTGGACGCCGTGCTGGAGCGCGACCTGGTCGCCGACGCGGCCAGCCTGACCCACCTGTTCAAGCCGTCCTCGATCGCCGTCATCGGCGCGGGACGGCGCCCGGGTTCGGTCGGGCACGCCGTTTTGGCCAACCTCGTCGGGTCCGGCTACCCGGGGCCCGTCGAAGTGGTGAACCCGCACGCCGGGGAAATCCTCGGCGTGCCGAGTGTTCCGTCGGTGGCGGTGCTGAGCCGCACGCCCGAACTGGCCGTGGTGTGCCTGCCCGCCCCGGCCGCCGCGGAGGCGGTCGAAGAGTGCGGGAAACGCGGCGTGCGCGCGGTCGTGATCATCTCCTCGGGCCTGACCGGCACGGTGCACGGCGAGCGGGTCCACGCCGCGGCTCGTGAGTACGGCCTGCGGCTGGTCGGCCCGAACTGCCTCGGCGTCATCTCCACGGACCCGGCCTGTCCCTACGACCTGACCTTCCTGGGCAGCCGCGTGCGGCCCGGCAACATCGGCGTCGTCACCCAGTCCGGCGGAGTCGGCATCGCACTCGCGGAATCCCTCGGCGACCTCGGCCTCGGCATGTCCACGTTGGTCTCCACCGGGGACAAGTACGACGTCAGCGGCAACGACCTGCTGATGTGGTGGGCCGCCGACCGCCGCACCGAACTGGCTGTCCTGTACCTCGAATCCTTCGGCAACCCCCGCAAGTTCAGCCGGCTGGCCCGCCGCCTCGCCCGGACACGCCCGGTCCTGGCCGTCCGGTCCGGCAGTGGTGACACCGCGCAGCGCGCGGCAGCCTCGCACACTGCCGCGGCGGCGACTCCCGCGGTCACACGGGACGCGCTGTTCGAGCAGGCCGGGGTCATCGCCGTGGACACCGTCGCCGAGCTGGTCGATGTGATCGCCGGGTTGTCGTGGCAGCTCCTGCCGGGCGGCCCCAGGGTGGCTGTGCTCAGCAACGCCGGTGGGGCCGGGGTGCTGGCCGCCGACGCCTGCGAGCGCGAAGGCCTGGTCATGGCCGAGCTGTCCGAGCACACTCGCGAGCGGCTCGCGAAGGTGCTCCCGGCCGAAGCCGCGGTCCGGAATCCGGTCGACACGACCGCGGCCGTCTCCGCAGAGGTATTCGCCGACGCGCTGCGTGCTGTGCTGGCCGATGATGGTGTCGACGCGGTGATCGCCGCGACCGTGCCCACCGCGGTCGGTGATCCCGGCACGTCGCTGGCGGCCGTGCTCCCGCCGGAGTACAAGACCGTCTTCGCGGTCCGGCCCGGCCAACGGGCCCGGGTCGCGCCGCTGGTACCCGGCACCGGAGTCACCGCCTGCTACGACGATCCCGCCGCGGCTGCCGCGGTGCTGGCCCGGCTCGTCCGCTACGAGCAGTGGCTGAACCGTCCCGAAGCCGGGAATTCCCTGACTCCGCTGGAAAATCCCGGCGCGCTGCGGGCGTTCGCCGCCGGGCGCGAAGGCTGGCTGCCGCCCGCCGAGGCCGTCGAGCTGCTGCGGCTGGCCGACATCCCGATGGTGGAGACGCACTACGTCGAGGCCGGTGACTCGATGGACGCCGCGGCCGCCGATCTCGATTCGCCGGTCGTGCTGAAGGCCGATGCCGACGGCCTGCTGCACAAGACCGCCGGCGGCGGTGTCCTGCTGAACGTGCACGGCCCCGACCGGATCGTGGAGGCCTTCCGCAGTCTGCGGTCGCGTTTCGGGCCGGCTCTGCGCGGGGTGACGGTGCAGCCGATGGCCGAGCCCGGCCGCGATCTGCTGGTCGGCGTGCGGTCGGACCCGGTTTTCGGGCCCTTGATCGTGTTCGGCCTCGGCGGCGTCGACACCGACCTGATCGCCGACCACGCGGCCCGGCTCGCGCCACTGACCGGCGCGGACGCGGACCTGCTGCTCGACGGCCTGCGCGCGTCGAAGGCGCTCTGGCCGGGGCAGCTGGACCGGGCGGCGGTGCGCGAGGTCCTGCTGAAGGTCAGCCGGCTCGCCGAACTGGTGCCCGGGCTGGCCGAACTGGACCTCAACCCGGTGCGCGTGCGCTCGGACGGCTGCGTCGCGCTCGACGTCCGTGCCCGCCTCGAGCCCTTGGCAGCCGACGACCCGTTCTTGCGCCGCCTGCGCGACTGAATCGGAGGAGAGCCGTGCGTGTCCTGACCCTGAACCCGGGCTCGTCGAGCATGAAGGTCTCGCTCGTCGCCGACGGCACCGCCGTCGGCTGGACGGCGTGGGACCTGGCCGACCCGAATGCGGTCGCTCAGGCGATCCGCCGCTGGTCCGATGTGGACGCCGTCGCCGTCCGGTTCGTGCACGGCGGCGCCCAGAAGGCGCCGGCGAGGGTGGACGACGCCCTGCTGGTGAATCTCGAGCGGCTCACGTCGCTGGCGCCTAATCACCAGCCGCTGTCGCTGGAGGTCACCCGGGCGGTTCGCCGGCTGCTGCGGGAGGTCCCGGTGGTGGCCTGCTTCGACACGGCTTTTCACGCCCGGATGCCCGAAGCCGCGGCCCGGTACCCCCTGCCGCGGTCGTGGACGGCCCAGAACCGCTTGCGCCGCTACGGTTTCCACGGACTGTCGTGCCAATACGCTCTGCATCGCACTGGTGAACTGCTGGGCCGGGCTCCTGACGACCTGCAGATCGTCTGTGCCCACGTCGGTGCCGGGGTGTCGGTGACGGCGATCCGGGACGGCCACGGCGTCGACACGAGCATGGGCTTCACGCCGCTCGAAGGGGCCATGATGGCCACCCGGTCCGGCTCGGTCGACCCGGGCCTGCTGCTGCACGTGATGCAGACGGTGCCGATGAGCGCGGCTGAGATGGCCGACGCGCTGTTCCACCGGTCCGGGCTGGCCGGGATGACCGGCACCAACGGCGACCTGCGCCGGGTGCTGGCCGCGGCGAACCGCGGCGAGCGGGACGCCGAAGTCGCCCTCGAGGTCTACCGGCACCGGCTCCGCCGCGAAATCGGCGCGGCCGCGATGAGCCTGTCGCGGCTGGACGCGGTGGTGTTCACCGGCGGCGTCGCCGAGCACCAGCCGGAGCTGATCACTTCGATCATCGACGGGCTGGGCGTGCTCGCCCTGCGGGCGGGCGAGGTGCCGCACACCGACGTCGACCGGAT
Source organism: Amycolatopsis mediterranei (assembly GCF_026017845.1). Classification (NCBI taxonomy): domain Bacteria; kingdom Bacillati; phylum Actinomycetota; class Actinomycetes; order Pseudonocardiales; family Pseudonocardiaceae; genus Amycolatopsis; species Amycolatopsis mediterranei. The sequence goes on along the minus strand of NZ_CP100416.1, from coordinate 6,356,822 downwards.
CGTCACCGCGACCGGTTCGCCGGTGCCCGCCCTGATCGTCCTGCCCCGGGAAGACCTGGAGCTGGCCCGCGGCGCCGAAGAGGCGCTCGCCCGAGTGTCCGTGAGGTGAAGCCATGCACGTCCTGCTGACCGAAGCGTCCTTCGGAGACGCCGACTTCCTCGTCCAGCCCCTGCGTGACGCCGACTGCCTGGTCAGCCGCTGCCACAGCCGCGCGGGGCTCTGCCGCGCGCTCGCGGTGGGCGGCCGCTGCCCGCTGGACGAACCGTTCGCTCAGCCGGACCTGCTCGTCGACGTCCGCGGCCGGGAGCCGGAGCTGACGGCGCGCGAGTTCGGCGTCGTGTGTGCGATCCGCGACCACGTGCCGGTCGCGCTGGTCTCCCCGGACGCGTGCGTCCAGGCGGAAGTCCCACCGGGCCTGGAGCGCCGCGTCACCGTGATCGACGTCGAAGGGCTCCTGGCCACCTGCCGGGCGGCCTCGAGACACCTCGGCGGATGACCTCGCCGGGGTTCCGGTGGGACCGCTCATCCCGGGCCGTGCTCGCCGACGCGCTGGTGTGGCTCGGCCCGAACCGGTGCGTCGCCGAGATCCGGCCGGACGAGATCGTCCTGACCGAGCCGCCTGCCCGGCGCGACCGGGCGGGCACCGCCGCCCTCCTCGAATGCGGAGCCGCCCTGGCCACGGTCTGGACCGTCGTCCGGGTACTGGGCCACGAACCCGAGTTCACCTTTCCGGACGATCCGGATCGCCCGGGCGTCGCGGTCGTCGTCCGGGTCGGGGGAGCGCGGCCGCCGTCCAGCAGTGAATGGGCACGGTACGCGGCGGTGCGCAAGCTCGGCACCGACGACGGGCAGCTGCGGCCGGTCAGCTTGGCCGTCCTGGGCGCGCTGGCCGCGGACGGCTTCTGGCCGGACACGGCCGTCCGGATCGTCCGCCCGGAGTGGGCGCCGATCCTTTCGCACCTCGGCGCCGACGTCAGCGGCCATTCGTCGGTGCTGATCACCACCCCCGGTGACCGCCGCAGCCACCACGTCCTGGCCGGCGCCGCACTGCACTCGACCCGGCTCGCGGCGGCCGTCCGCGGGTTCTCCTCGCGGACCCTGCCGGTCCGCCCGCCCCGGCCGCGCGACGGCGAGAAATCGCTGCTGCCCGGTGTCCCGCAAGCCGTCCTCCTGGTCGGCCTCGCCACCCCGAAGCGAAGGAACTCCTGACGATGACCATGCACCTGAGGACGGCGAGACCCGTCGCTGACACCGCTCCGGAGGTCGACGCGCGCGAGCCCGTTTCGCGTCTGCTGCGGGATCTGCGCACCGATGTCACCGGCCTGACCGCCCGCGAAGCCGCCCGCCGTCTCCAGGTGAGCGGCCCGAACGCGCTGCCGTCCCGCGGCGGGGCGAAATGGCCGCTGGCGCTGCTGCGGCAGCTGATCCACCCGCTCGCCCTGCTGCTGTGGCTCGCGGCGGCCCTCGCCTGGTTCGCCGGGACGACGAACCTCGCGATCGCGATCGTCGGGGTCGTCGTGCTCAACGGCCTGCTGGCGTTCGTCCAGGAGCAGCAGGCGGAGAAGGCCGTGGAAGCGCTCGGCCGGTACCTGCCCGACCGCGCGGCGGTGCTGCGCGACGGCAGCGTCCGGCACGTCCCGGCGACCGAGATCGTGCCCGGGGACGTGCTGGTGCTCGCCGAGGGCGACCGCGTCCCGGCGGATGCCCGGCTGGTGGAAGGCACTCTCGACGTCGACGCGTCGATGCTCACGGGGGAGTCGGCGCCGGTGACGCGGATGGCCGACGTCCACGACGACGCGACGCGGCCGCTGGAGTCGCCGGTGCTCGTCTTCAGCGGCACGGTGTGCGTCGCCGGCGCCGCCCACGCGCTCGTGCACGCCACCGGACGGCACACCGAGATCGGCCGGATCGCCTCGCTCTCGGCCCGGGTGGGGCGCGAGGAAAGCCCCCTCGAACGGCAGGTGCGCCGGGTCGCCTGGCTGATCGCCGGCGTCGCCGTCGTGGTCGGCATCGGGTTCCTGCCGCTGGGCTGGCTGGCCGGGCTGTCGTGGTCGGCCGCGTTCGTGTTCGCGATCGGCCTGCTCGTGGCCAACGTCCCCGAAGGCCTCCTGCCGACGATCACCCTGGCGCTGGCCGCCGGGGTGCGGTCGATGGCCAAGGAGGGCGCGCTGGTCAAGCGGCTGTCCGCGGTGGAGACCCTGGGGTCCACGACGGTCATCTGCACCGACAAGACCGGAACGCTGACCCGCAACGCGATGCACGTCGAAGAGGTCCGGGACGGGCTGGGCGAGCCGCCGGCCGACTCCGGAGTGCTGGCTTCGTCGCTCGCGCGCTGCAGCACCGCCGACCTCGCCTCGGAGAGCGGCGATCCGACGGAACTGGCCCTGCTGGCCTACGCGGCCGGCCACGGGATCGCGCTCGACCCGGCGGTCCGGAAGGCGCTGTACTCGTTCGACCCTCGGCTCAAGCGGATGTCCACGGTGGACTTGGTGGGTGGTTCGCTGTTCGTGGCGACCAAGGGTGCGCCCGAACAGGTGGTGCCGCGGTGCACCTCGGCGCTCGACGCGTCCGGCGCGGAGGTGCCGCTGACGGGAGCACTGCGGGAGCGGATCATCGAGCGTGTCGATGAGATGGCGGGCCGGGCGCTGCGCGTGCTGGCCGTGGCCCGGCGCGAGGTGCCGTCGGTTCCGGGGAGCCGCGACGACGCGGAATCGGACCTGTGCCTGCTCGGGCTGGTCGGCCTGGTCGACCCACCGCGACCGGAGGTGGCCGCCGCGGTCGCGGACTGCCACTCGGCGGGGATCACGGTCCACGTCGTGACGGGGGACAACGGCTTGACGGCCGCGGAGATCGCCCGCCGCGTCGGGATCGGCGCGGACCGGGTGATCAGCGGCGACGAGCTCGCCCGGATGCCGGAACCGGCTCTCGACGAAGCGCTCACCGCCGGCGGCGAGATCGTGTTCTCCCGGGCCGCGCCGGAGGACAAGCTGCGCATCGCCGACGCGTTGCGCGACTGTGGCGAGGTCGTGGCGATGACGGGCGACGGCGTCAACGACGCGCCGGCGTTGCGCCGCGCGGACATCGGCGTGGCGATGGGCGTCGGCGGCACGGACGTGGCCAAGGAAGCGGCGACGGTCGTGCTGACCGATGACAACTTCGCCACGATCGTCGCGGGTGTCCGGGAAGGGCGGCGCGTCTTCGACAACGTCCGGAAGTTCGTGCTGTACATCTTCGCGCACGCGGTGCCGGAAGTGCTGCCGTTCCTGCTGTTCGCGGTGTCGGGCGGGATGATCCCGCTGCCGCTGACGGTGTTGCAGATCCTCGCGATCGACCTGGGCACGGAGACCCTGCCGGCGCTGGCTTTGGGTCGCGAGCCCGCGGAGCCCGGCCTGATGTCCCGCCGGCCGCGACGCCGTTCCGAAGGCGTGGTCACGGGCCGGATGTTGGGGCGGGCGTGGGGAATCATGGGCCTGCTGTCCGGCATCCTGGTGCTGGGAGCGTTCTTCGCGGTGCTGGCGGCGGCGGGCTGGCACCCGGGCGCGGACGTCTCGGCCGGAGCCTCGCTGCACCACGCGTACCTCCAGGCGACGACGGCCAGCTTCGCGGCGATCGTGTTCTGCCAGATCGGCACGGCGTTCGCGTCCCGCACGGAGCGGGTGTCGCTGCGGGCCGTGGGGTTGACGACGAACCGGCTCCTGCTGGGCGGGATCGTGTTCGAGCTCGTCTTCGCGGCGGCGTTGATCTACCTGCCGCCGCTGCAGTCGCTGTTCGGGACGGCGGCGTTGCCGGCGTGGGTGATCGCGCTGATGCTGCCGATGCCGGTCCTGGTGTGGGGCGCGGACGAACTGTTCCGCTGGGCCACCCGTCGGCACTGAACGCGGGAAGCCTCCGGAGCCGGTCAACCGGAGGCTTTCCGCGTGGTGAGGCAGGATTTGGCTCAGGCCGGGAGGAGGCGGTGGGCCGCCTCCGGGGTGATGACCACGACCGGGCAGCGGGAGAACCGGACGCACTCGCGCCCGACGCTGCCCAGCACCAGATCGGTCAGCGCGCCGCCGCGGTGGGTGCCCAGCACCAGCAGGTCCGCGTCGGCCGATGCGGTCACCAGTTCGGTCGCCGGGTCGCCGTGGACCGTGCGGGTTTCGACCGACGCTGTCGTGTCGACGCTCAAGCCGGCGATGTGGTCGTCCAGCGAGTAGTCCGCCTCCGGCACTCGGCCGTGCGGCTGGATCGCGAAGGATGTGCCCGGCAGCAGCGAGTCCCGGGGCCGGACCAGGATCGCGCGGACAACGTCCCCGGCGTGCGCGCCCACCTCGAGCGCCCACCTCAAGGCCGCGTCGCCGCGGGGGGTGCCGTCCGTCCCGACGACGATTGCGCGGCCCGTGTGCGGTTTCGGCGAAGTCATGGCCGGTCTCACTTTCTCTTCGGTGTCACGCGATCGTGAGCCACCCCCGCGAACGCCGGTAGGGGCCGAATTCCGCCGGAGCCGGGGACTTTGTGCTCCGGTGGCCGGGCGGGGCTACCGGTGAAGCTGTGTGTTCGCCCCCCAGTGACCCGGAGCCCGTGATGAGCCGACCACTGCCCGCCGTGTTCGACCAAGCCCTCGCCTCGGCCGTGCGCGCGCCCTCACCGCACAACACCCAGCCCTGGCGGTTCGTCGTCGAGCACGAGGTGATCGAGATCTGGCTGGACCGCGACCGCGTCCTGGACATCGCCGACCCGCACGGGCGCGAAGCCCGGCTCGCCTGCGGTGCGGCCGCGTTCAACCTCGTCATCTGCCTGCGGGCCAACGGGCTCGCCGCGATCGTGCGGATGCTGCCGGACCCGGCCGAGCCGGACCTGGTCGCGGTGATCCGGCTCGACGGCAACCAGAAGGGCACCGCGGCGGAGCGCAAGCTCGCCGAAGCCGTGTTCCGCCGGCACACCAACCGCCGTCCGATGCTGGACAAGGAGGTGCCGTCCGCGGCGCGGACCGCGCTGAAGTCCGCGGCACTGCAGGAAGGTGGGCAGGTCGAGTACCTCAACGTGTCCGGCCGGTACAGCACGGTGGCGTCGCTGGTCCGGCAGGCCGAGACGCTGCAGTCGGACGATCCGGCCTTCCGTGCGGAAGCGGCGTTCTGGACCCACCGGGAGCCCGACAGCCCCGACGGTGTGCCGCGGATCGCGTCCGGGCCGCCCCCGTACGGGCCGGGGGTCGTGACGTTGCGCGCGTCGCACGAAAACGAGAACCTGCCGCCGCGCGAGTACGAGCAGGAGCCCCTGCTCGGCGTGGTCCTGACCCGGGATCGGGGCCCGCACGCGGAGGTCCGGGCCGGGATGGCGATGCAGCGGGTGCTGCTGACCGCGACCGTCGAAGGCCTGGCGACGTCCTTCCTGTCCCAGCCGTTCGAAACCCCGCGGACCCGGGAGGCGCTCGGCCGGATCTTCGCCGGGCTGGGGCAGCCGCACACGCTGCTGCGCATCGGCTACGGCTCGCCGACCCGGCTCACGGCCCGCCGCCCGATCGAGGACGTGCTTACCCACCGCGCCGGGCGGGATGTGCCGGCGAGCTGAGCGTGGCCTCGCCGGATGCCGGTGCGCACGCGCAGCACGTCCTGGAAGGTCACCATGCCGACGACGTGCCCGCCGTCGCGCATCACGCCCGTGCCGGGATCGCCGGGGCGGGACCGGGTCCCGCAGGATGTCCACTTCGGACAGCAGGCCGAGCAGCCGCCCGTCGCCGTCGGCCACCGGCATCGTGGTGAATCCGTGGCCGGCGTTCCGTGGGGTCTCCGACCACCGGCTGCGGTACAGGGTCCTAAGTCCTTTGCGCGTCGTCGGAGGGCCTCGCGAGGAAAGTGGGCCGGTCCCCGCACGCCGGGTCCAATTCCTCTTCGGGCGGCGCCGGAAATCGGTGATCCTGGTCGTAGCCAGGACTTCCGGCCGGAGAGGGCAGGACCCATGAGCACCTCGTCGACTTCGATCGCGCGGATGTGGCGCACCGTGCTGCCCCGCCGCGGGTCGGTGGCGCGGCCCTCGGACCGGTTCCAGGCCGGGCTGTTGATCTTCGTGGCGCTCCTCGCGCTCGCCGCGCTGCCGGTCGCCGCCTCCGTCGGCTCGCAAACCTACGCGCGGCAGCGAGGGGAGTCGGCCCAGCAGGTCAGCGAGCGCAAGCCCGTTCTTGAGAGCAGGAGAAGGTGAATCCCCATGACAATGGCAAGCCAGGGCGACATCGTCGTCGGCGTGGACCATTCGGCGGCGAGCGTGGCCGCGCTGCGCTGGGCGGTGTCGGAGGCCACGCAGAGCGGCCGCCAGGTCGTCGCGCTGCGGGCGTGGTCGTTCGAGCCGGTCGCCGACCTCGGTGCGGCGGTCGCCGGATCGCCGGAGACGGTCGCCGACCGGGAGCGGCGTCAGCTCGAAGAGGTCGTCGGCGAAGTGCGCGCGGAACACCAGGGTGTGGCCGTCCGGGCCGAGCTGGTCGAGCACTCGGCCGCGGTGGCCCTGGAGGAGGCGTCGAAGACCGCGGCGATGCTGGTGCTCGGCAGCCACGGCCGCGGCCGGCTGCTGAAGCTGCTGGTCGGTTCGGTCGCCGAGCACTGCCTGCGTGAGGCGCGCTGCCCGGTGGTGGTCATCCCGGCGCGGACGGTCCCGGAGCCGGAGAAGGAAACGGCGGCGGCGCCGGAACCTGCGGGCAGCTACTACCCCGGACCGCTGCTGTGAAGGAGGGCAAGATGCCCAGCCGCCGCAAAGTGGGTTCGGTCATGTCGACCGAACCCACTTTGCGGCGGGCCGGACACGCCGCTTCTTCGAACGTCTCCGGGACGCCGACTGCTTCGATGGCGACGTCCGCGCCCAACCCGCCGCTGGCCTCGGCCACCGCGGCCGCCGCTTCACCGGGTTGCACCATCAGGTCCGCGCCGAAGGACTTCGCCGCGTCGAGGCGAGCCGGTTCCTTGTCCACCGCGATGTTCGCAGCGCCTGCACGCGGAGATACAGGAGACCAGAACCTTGTCGCCGGTCTTGACGGTGGTCACCGCGGAGCCGGCCTCGACGATGGTGCCGACCGCTTCGTGGCCGAGGATGCGGCCGCGTTCGACCTCGGGGACGTCGCACTTTGAGGATGTGCAGGTCGGTGCCGCAGATGGTGACCGCGTCGATCCGGACGATCGCGTCGGTGGGCGCGGTCAGTTCGGGGTCGTTGTGGTCGGTCCAGCTGCGCCGGCCGGGGCCGTCGTAGACGAGTGCCTTCTTTCTGACAGGCGAAAGGGCGCCCGCCCGTCGGCGGGCGCCCTGGGGCGGTGTGGTCAGCGCAGCCACGTGCGGTCGCCGACGAGGGCGGCCCAGCGCCGGCCGAGTCCCCACGTGTTCCCGGCCGCCGCTGCGGCCAGCACGATCAGGACGAGGGCGTAGATGATGTGGTAGTCGATGACCGGGTTGGTCGAGTGCGTCGCTGCGCCGGTGCTGGTGCTGAGGGCGAACGGCCACTCGGCGGCCCACATCATGAGCATCATCAGCGCACCGGCGGCGGCGCTCAGCCGCAGTCCGATCCCGGCGATCACGGCGATGCCGACGGCGGCCAGGCCGAGCATGAAGAGCGTGTCGGCCCACCAGGTGCCGGCCCAGGCGTGGAACATCGACTCGAAGGGGCCGACGTGCACGCCGCTGAGGAAGCCCTTGGTCGGCGAGCCGCCGCTGATCCAGGCGCCCTTCGCCGGGGTCGCGTAGGCCAGGCCGAACAGCTTGTCCACGAACGCCCACAGGAACACGAACCCGGTCGCGACGCGCAGGACGGCCAGGGACTTCCCGGCGACGGTGGGGCCGGCGGTGAAATCGGGGATCGGCGCCGGTTCGGTACCCCGGCGAACCGAGGTGGTCTTCTTCTCATCCGGTCGGATGGACATGGGGAGCCTCCAGTCTTTTGGTGCTGGGGTCAGTTTCGGCCGGTGCCAGGGGAAGTTCTGGGGCCGAAGGTCCCCGGCCGGGAGGCCCTTGGACGCCGGTTGCCGGGGACCACGCGGAACGGACCGAAGCTCCTCCGAACCGGGGCGGAAGCTTCGCGCCGGGAGCGGCTTCGGCACCGACCGCAGGCTGATCCCGGCCCCCGAACTCCTGGTCGCGCGCCGGCCGCAGGATTCGCCGAACCGGCTCAGCGAGCCTGACCCGGCGCGGCGGTGACGCGCCGGACGTGGGCGCGCGCGTGCGCGGCCGCGTCGTCGAAGCTGGTGAAGAGGTGGCCGCCGGCGCGGAGGGCGCCGGTGGTGGTCAGCAGGTGCTGGTGGTGGTCCTGGACGCCTTTGAGCAGGACCGCGATACCCCGGGCTTCGAGTTCTTCGACGGTCTCGCCCAGTGCTTTCGCGCCGGTGGCGTCGAGGATGTGCAGGCGGGACAACCGCAGGATGACGACGAGGACGTCGTCGGCCGCGGCCGCGATCTCGGCGGCGACGCGTTCCGAAGCGCCCCAGAACATGGCGCCTTCGAAGCGGAAGACGGCGATGTGCTCGTCGCCGTCGGCGGCCGGGCCGGGGAGGGTGTCGCGCCGGGCGCGGGCGGCGTGGGCAAGGTGGCGCAGCGCGAAGAACGCGGCGACGAGCAAACCGATTTCGACCGCGAGGATGAGGTCGGCCGCGACGGTGACGAGCGCGGTCACGGCGAACGTGATCGCGCTGGAACGACTCGCGCGGACGACTTCGCGGATCGCGGCCGGTGGCACCATCCGGAGGCTGGTGACCAGCAGGACGCCGGCGAGGGCGGAGAGGGGGATCCGGGAGACGAGCCCGGTGGCGGCGTAGATCACCGCGAGGATCACGACGGCGTGCACGATGGCGGCGAGCCGCGTGCGCGCCCCGGAGCGGACGTTGACGGCGGTGCGGGCGATCGCGCCGGTCGCGGGCATTCCGCCGAACAGGCCGCTGACGATCGAGGCCAGGCCCTGGCCGACGAGCTCGCGGTCCGGGCGGGTGGGCGCCACCGGCGGGCCGCCGCGGGTCATCGTCGCGGCCACCCGGGCGGACAGCAGGGATTCGATGGCCGCCAGCGCGGCCACGGCGACGACCGCCCCGGCGAGGTCGTGGACCACGCCGAAGCTGAAGTGCGGCAGCGCAGGGGTCAGGCTGCTCGGCAGGTGCCCGATGCGGGGCACGGGAGCGTGCGTGACCTCGGCCGCGACGGTCGCCACGGCCACCGCCACCAGCGAGGCCGGAATCCCGCGGTGCAGCTTCGGCAGGAGGAGCATGGTGGCCACCACGACGGCGACCGTCGCCACCGTCCAGCCCACCACCGCGCCGCCGGCACCCGCGAGCGCGGCTCCCGCGGCCGGCAGCGGGTTCCGGCCGGCGGGTGCGGCGGTCCCGACGGCCGCGGGGATCTGCTGGAGGAAGATGATGCAGGCGATGCCGAGCGTGAAGCCCTCGACGACCGGCCAGGGCAGGTAGCCCACCAGCCTCCCCAGCCGCGCCGCGCCCGCGACGAGCACGACCACGCCGCCGAGGATCGAGACCAGTGCCACCGACGCCGTCCCGTGGACGGCCACGATCGGCGCCAGGACGACGGCCATGGCCCCGGTCGGGCCGGAGACCTGGACCGGCGAGCCGCCGAACACCGCGGCGACGATCCCGGCCACCACGGCGGTGATGAGCCCGGCCGCGGCGCCGGCGCCCGAGCTGATGCCGAAGGCCAGCGCCAGGGGCAGGGCCACGACTCCGACGGTGAGGCCGGCGAGCAGGTCCGCGCGCAGCACCGGCGCGCGCAGGTCGTAGTCGGCCCGGCCGGGGAGCAGCTCCCGGGTGTTCGCGAGGCGGCTCACGCCCTGGCCGCGATCGCGTCGAGAACGGCCTGCGGGCTGGCGCCTGGCAGCGGCGGCAGTTCGCGGGCGGCCTGGAGCCGGCCGGAGTCCGCGCTCAGGCTCGACAGCAGGAAGGCCCGGGCCACCACCAGGAGTTCCGCGACGAGCGGCTGGGCGAGCCAGTACTCGACGGCGTTGCCCGTGCGGGTCGAGGTGACGACGCCGGTGCGGCGCAGCACGGCGAGGTGCTGGGACAGGTGCGACGCTTCGCAGTCGGTCACCTCGAGCAGCCGGGTGACCGGCGTGCCTTCCTCGCCGGCCGCGGCCAGCACCTCGAGCACCTGGATCCGGATCGGGTGGGCCAGGGACTTGAAGAGATCGGCTTTGATCCGGTACAGCGGCTCGGTCGCACGGGCTCGGGTGGGCATCGGCACCTCCTGGTTTGATGATTCTATCAATCCATCAATCCAGGAGGCCGGCGGGTGGTCAGCGGGCCGTCTGAGCCGGTCCGGTGTCCAGCGAGGAAGAGACGTTCGGTCATTTCGCCCGCGTCAGCGCGTCGCGGCGGCGTTCGTATTCTTCCTGGTCGATCTCGCCGCGGGCGAACCGCTCGTCGAGGATCCGCCGGGCGGTACCACCCTGCCCCGGCAGCTGTGGTGCCCGACGTGCGAGGACGACGACGAGGGCGACCAGCGCGGCGAGCACGAGCGCCATCAGCACGACCATGCCGACGCCGCCGAACCAGCCCATGGCTCCGGAGTGATACCAGTACGGCATGACCGGGTCCTTTCTAGCGTGCCTGGAAGTGCTTCGGGGGAGCTTCGAGCGGCTGCAGCACGTCGGCGAGATCGCGGCGTGGGGTCGCGGTCAAGGGGTCGGCGTTGGCGGGCGCCCACCCGATGCGCAGGACCATCTGCGGGAACGACCCGCCGGTGACCCGTTCGGTGACGGTGTCGCGGACGTCGGGGAGTTCGAGCGGCTCGGTGAGCGGGCACGAAGACAGGCCGAACGCGGTGGCGGTCAGCAAAGCGGCGCTGGTCGCCTCGCCGGCGCGCAGCCGCGACATCCGGTCGTCGGAGGCGGTGCTCAGGACCAGTAGCACGGTCTCGTCGTCCTCGGCCTTGGCGTCGGGCGGCTGGGTGAGCAGCGGGTCGGCGAACGAGCGCGTCCGCAACGCACCCGGCGTGTCGTCCGGCGCCGGGGTGTTGCGGGCCGGGACGCCGTCCGGTGCCGCGTGGCGGCCGCTCCAGGCCGCGAGCTCGGTGCGGTAGGCGGGGTTGCGCGCGTGCCGGTCGGCGGCTTGTTCGATCGCGGTGGCCAGGTGGTAGCGCGCCGAGTTCTCGGCGACCTGCAGCAGGGTGCCTTCCAGCGCCGCGGCCTTGGCCATGGCCTCGACGTGCCCGCGCGGCATGGTCCACGAGCTGAGCCGGCGCCGGTCGGTGCGGCGCCGGGGGATCGCAGCGGCCATCGCGACCTCGTCCTGTGACGGCTCGTGCTGCTGCAGCGTGATCGCCGCGAGGTGGTCGGGCTCGTCCGGGTTGGGCAGCCGGTGGACTTCGGCGGTCCAGCCGAGCGCGGCGAAGGCGATCCGGAGGTGGTGCAGGGCCGCGCCGCAGCTGAGGATCAGGTCGCGGCCGTCGGGGTCGGTTTCGCGCAGCTGCCGGTCCGGGTCGGCGTAGAGGTGCAGGGAACTGTGTCCGATCCGCCAGTTCCACGGCTGGGAGTTGTGGACGGACGGCGCGCGGACCGCCATGGCCACCGCGGTCTTGACGGTGTAGTCGTCCGGGAATCCTCGCTCCATCGTCGGCCTGCCTCGGGTTCGGGGTGTTCTTCCGCTATGACCCTGGCACCGCGCGGCGGGCCCGTGGGAGGGCCGGAATGCCTCTGGGCGGAGGACTTTCGGTGCTCGGTCAGCAGGGACGCCGCCGCCCGCAGGATCGACTCCCGCGGTGTCCCGGTCGCGGTGAGCGGGTGCGCTTCCGGCCACGGGTCGGCGTCGGCGCGATCCGGGGAGTGGCGTCGGAAGGGCCGGGCGTTCGGGTGGTTGTCCGTCGCGCCGGCCCGCCGAGCCTGAGGCCGCGCACCGCCCGGCTGGGTGGTGCGCGACCGGGGGATCAGACCTTCTTGGGCAGGAGGTCGTAGAACAGAGGCAGTACCGGGGTGGGCTGTCTGCCTTCGGTCTCGGCGGCGGCCTTGCCCAGCGACTCCAGCGCGGCGCGGAATTGCACGACGACCTGCTCGTCGATCGGCAGGTCAGTACCCCAGACCTCCTTGGCCCTGGTCTGCGCGATCTCGTCGAGCTTCACCTTGGCCTGGCGGAAGAACTGGCCGAGCTCGATGGCCAGGCGGTAGAGGGCCGACTCCGTCCACAGCAAGTCCAGGTCCCGCAGGGTGTTGAAATCCTCGTCACTCCCATCGGACTTCTCCACCGCGCGCAGGGAGGGCACCGACGTGCCCTGGGTGAGGCCGACGGCGGCGAACACCCTGCTGCCGGGCATACCGAGGGTCTCGGCGAGGTTGCCGAGGTCGACGTGCCCGCAATACTTGCCTTCGCCCGCGGGGGCTTGGTGGTCAGAGCGGACCGAGCCGCGGCTGAACGGGCCCCATTCGTTGGAGTCGCGGGGGCCGCTGTTGAAGTTGCGGCCGGAGAACGAGCCGGTGTAGGTGTCCGAGGCCAGGCCGTTCTCGACGAACACCGTCCAGCTGGCCAGGGCCGAGCTGATGACCCGCGCCGCGAGCAGCGCCCGCCGCTCCAGCAGGGCCCGCTTTGCGGGCAGCGCGTCCACCCAGCTCCGCGCTTCCTCCTTGGGGATCAGCCGTTCGATGGCCGTCGTCATCGTCGAGATCAGGTCTTCGACGTCCTTGTGGATGACCTCCTGGAGCTTTGCGGGGAAAGCCGAGCCGGCGTAGACGCGCTCCCACTCGAGCAGCTCGAGGGCGGGGGCGCGGTAGTCGTAGTCCTGGTCGGTGCCCTGCTTGGTCAGCCGGAGGCTGGTCTCACGGTCGGAGACGGTGACCACCTGGGCCGGCCAGCTGATCCCCTTCTTCTCCACCGCGGCCGCGACCTCGGGCATCCGCTCTACGTTGTGCGGCAGGCAGTTCAGCTCGACGCACACGAACGGCTCGACGAAACCCCCGACGCTGTCGCGCAGCCTGTGTTCGGCCGCCTTCTCGTAGAGCTCGCGGAAGTGTGCGAAGTCGACGGTGGCGATCTCGTCGCTGTCGTCGCCGCGCACCAGGCAGAAGCCCATGTTGCGCCAGCTGGAGTCGCCCTCGTTCTGGCCGGCGACGGGGTAGGTGAAGGGGAGGTTGGTGGTGGTGGCCTTCTCGAACGCCGAGGTGAACTCCTTGACGCCCGAGACCCGCACGGCGATGTCCCGGGGCAGGCAGTCCGGCTGCAGGCCCACGCCCTTGGTGCAGGTGACCATGACCTTGCGGGTGCCCCTGTCGGTGCCGGCGACCCGGACGAGGAAGTCGTCGCGGCCGTGCGCGCGGGAGCGGTGCAGGAACACCCCAGGTGGGGTGAGCGCGGTGTCCAGGAACGGTCGCGGCACCCGCTCGTAGACCTGGAACTGGCCCCGCGGTGCGTCGTGCACCAGCTTGGGCTCGATGGCCAGCGCAGGCAATTCGTTCAGCCAGCGCTCCTCGGCGCTGTCCTGTTCCACCCGGAAGTTGCCGCGGTGGCTCTTGTTCACGGGGGAGAACAGGAACAGGCCCCAGAAGCCGGGGTGCACGCGGATGGCACCGTCGTCGTGGAACCGGGTCCTGTCCCGGGCGATGACCTTGCCGAGCGAGACGTGGCTGAGCAGTCGAGCTGCGGCGAGGCCGTTGTCGCCCATGGGCAGTGGGGTGTCGCGGTCGGCGCCGAAACAGTAGAGCCGCAACGCCTTCTCGCGGTTGGACATCGTCTTGGCGCGCGCGGTGCCGGCGCGCAGCACCTCGTCGAACCAGAGCGCCTTGAGGCACTCCTCGTAGTCCAGGACGTTCTTGATGACGGTGCCCGGGTTGTCCTCGAGCCAGAGCACCGCCGCATTGTGGAACAGGTGTGCGTCGGCCTCGGAGGCGACCAGCAGCTCCTGCCGGGCTTCGCGGCCGACCTCGGCACCGGCGACCGCCACGAGAAACTCGCGCCCCTGGTCGAGGTATTCCGCGCGGTACTTCAGGAAAATCTGGGTGGGCTCGTCGACCGCTGCGGTCTTGGTGGTGGGGAAGGACGCGCCATCGGGGTCGAGCAACAGCTTCGCCACCGCTTGGGCGAATTCCTTGTGCTCACTGATCCACTGAGCGAATTTCTCGTACATCGCACCTGCTTCCGAGGTTTCGCAATGTTCTCCCCTAGGGTTCGCGGTGCGCAGCCGGTTCGTTACGGATTGCTGCCGAATGGCGGAACTGACTGCGCACCAGGAATTCCGGTGCGCAGCCGGGATTCACTTCTCCAGCCGGGCGATCGTGGGACTGCCTCAACCACCCGGGGCGGGTGGCAAGTCGTGGGCGAGGTGTAACTGTGGGGGCATGGAGATCGAGTTGGCGGATGCGGTGGCCTCGGTGCGGGATGAGCTGATGGCGGCTGCGGCGCGAGGTGCCGGCAGCGATGTCGAGTTCGTGGTGGGGCCGATCGAGCTGGAGTTCGCGGTGGAGATGCGCCGGGACGCCAAGGTGACGGCGGGGTTCAAGGCGTGGCTGGTTTCCGCCGACGCCGAGGGTGGGGTGGCGCAGGGCCGGACACACAAGGTGAAGCTGACGCTGACCCCGCACGCCCGCGGCGGCGGTGATCTGCTGGTCGCGGGTGATCAGGCTCGGCAGGCCGGCCCGGGTGAGGTGTCCGGGCACGTCGGACGCTGAACGGCTGAGCTGGGGAGGCACCAGTGAGGTCGCCGTCAGCCCCGGACGGCCTGACCAGCCCGGCGATCAGAGCAGCGGCGGGTGGGCAGCTTGAGGGCCTGGCACCGGCGGTGGCACCGTCGTCCCCGGGGAAGATCGGGCAGATCCGAGGGGCGGGCCGGGCAGCCGTACGGTGGTGCCCGGCCCGGCCGTCCGGCCTAACGGATATGATCGCGGATTCGTTTCGATCGTGCAGAGGGGGAGCGTCATCAGCAATCCGTTGGTCGCGCCGACACAGGACTCGACAAAGGCGTATTCGGGCATTTCGCTCTTGGAGTCGGCGAATGACTTGAAGTCGGCGATCGAGAGCGGTGACTGGGCGTCGGTCGCGATGGGTGCGGTCGGGACGGCGTTGGATGCGTTGTCGATGGCGATGGATCCGTTCGGGGCGATCCTCGCTGCCGGGGTCGGGTGGTTGATGGAGCACGTCGGTCCGCTCAAGGAGGCCTTGAACGGTCTGACCGGCAACGCCGATGAGATTGCCGCGCAAGCCGAGACGTGGAAGAACGTCGCGACCGAGCTGGGCAGCATCGGGGAAGACCTGACCGGGATGGTCAAGGCCGACACGGTGTCCTGGACTGGGAACGCGGCGGACACTTACCGGCAGCGCGCGCAGGACACGGTGACGCTGCTGGAGACCGCGCAGAAGGGCTGTGAGGGCGCCTCGAGCGGTGTCAAGACCGCTGGCGAGGTCGTCGCGGCGGTCCGGGCGCTGGTGCGGGACATCATTGCCGAGCTGGTCGGGCATTTGATCAGCTGGGCGTTGCAGGTGGTGTTCACCTTGGGGATCGGGTTGACCTGGGTGGTGCCGCAGGTGATCGGCGCGGTGGCGAAGGTGGCGTCGAAGATCGCGGATTTGGTGAAGCGGTTGGTGACGGCGTTGAAGGCGCTGATTCCGCTGTTGAAGCGGGCGGGTGATCTGTTCGCGGACGCGGCGAAGGCGTTGCGGAAGATCAAGCCGGGCAAGGCTGCGCCGCCGCCGAAGCACGCGGACATCAAGAGTGGGCCGAAGGACATCGGTGGTCCCAATGGGAAGGGCGGCCCGGACGCGCCGCCCCCGAAGACTGATCCGCCGCCGAAGGGTGATGACAGCACGAGCGCGGCGGGTGCGAAGGGTGATCCGCCGCCGAAGACCGATCCGCCGCCCAAGACCGACCCGCCACCGGCGTCGAAGGGTCCTGACGACAACCCCAAGGGCCCGGACCCGACGCCCAACGGCGGCTCGACCACCCCGTCGGGCGCGCCGAAGAGCCCGCCCAAAGACGGCGGCACCCCCAGGGGCGGCCCGGACCCGGCCAAGACCAAGGGACCGGACGAAAAGGTCTGCGAGTTCGACCCGATCGACGTCGCGACCGGCGACGTCCTGCTCACCGAGGTCGACCTCGTCGTCCCCGGTGAGCTCGGCGAGCTGATCACCCGCAACCACGTCTCCTCCTACCGCGACGGCCGGTGGTTCGGCCGCTCGTGGGCGTCGCTGCTGGACGAGCGGCTGACCCTGACCGGCGGTGAACTCCGGTACCACTCGGCCGACGCGATGGTGCTGACCTTCGCCACCCCGCTGCCGGGCACGGCGGTGACGGCGCAGCACGGGCCGCTGCGCCGGCTGCACACGGACGGTGACGACTACGTGGTCACCGACCCCGGCCGCGGGCTCGCCCGGCGATTCGTCCCCGCTCCCGGCGTCCGCGACGAGTGGCTGCTGCGTGAGGTCCGCGCCGACGACGGCGAGTTCGTCCAGCTCCAGCACGACCTCACCGGCGCGCCCTCGGTGCTCACCCACTCCGCCGGCGCCCGCATCGCGTTCGAGACCACCGCGGGCCGGGTGCGGGCGATCCGCGCGGTCGCGCCCGCAGGCGACGTCCTGGTCGCCCGCTACGACTACGACGCCGAGGGCCACCTCGCGCGCCGCGCGAACTCCACGCCGCGCCCGGCGCTGTACGACCACGACGCCGACGGCCGGATCACCGGCTGGACCGATCACAACGGCGCCTGGTACCGCTACGTCTACGACGCCGCGGGCCGCTGCGTGCGCACCGTCGGCGACCAGGGTTACCTCGACGGTTCGCTGAGCTACGCCGACGGCCGCACGACGACCACCGATTCCCTCGGGCACCAGAAGGTCTTCGAGTTCGACGCGGCCGGCAACGTCGTCGCCGAGACGGACAAGCTGGGCGGTGTCACCCGCAGCGAATGGGGCCCGCACAACCTCCTGCTGGCCCGCACCGACCCGTTGGGCCGGCGCACCGAGTTCGAACACGACACCGAGGGGATCCTCCGCGCGGTGACCCGCCCGGACGGCACGCGAGCCGTGTTGACCGAGCGCACCGAATCCACGCTCGAGATCGAGGTGACCGACGGTGGCCGCACGTTCCGGCGCCGGTACGCCGCGCCCGCCCTGCCCGACCCCTACACCGATCCGCTGGGCGTGGCCGACGACGAAGACGTGCCCGACGAAGGCACCGCGGAGGCGTCGGCGGCGGATCCGGACCTGTTCGGCCGGCCGCGGGCGATCCGGAAGCCGGGCAGCCGGACCGTCGTGAGCTGGACGGTCGAAGGTGACCTGCAGGCCGCCGTCGCCGCCGACGGCGCCCGGCAGCGGTGGACCTACGACGGCGAGGGCTGGGAGACGTCGCACACCGACGCGATCAACCGCGTCACCGGTACCGAGCGGGGACCGTTCGGGATCGTCACCGCCATGACCGATCCCGCGGGCGCCCGCACCACCCGCCGCTCGAACACCGAACTTCGGCCGGTCGCCGTCACCAACCCGGCCGGGCAGACGTGGACCTTCGGCTACGACGCCGAGGGCAGGTTGCTGACGCAGACCGACTTCGCCGGCCGGGTCACCCAGTGCGTGTACGACGCGGCCGGGCAGCTGGTCCGCCTGGTGAACGCGGCGGGGGAGACCGTCGAGTACCACCACGACCCGCTCGGCAACGTGATCGAGCGCGTCAGCGCGGCGGGGACCGACGGGTACCGCTACGACCCGGTGGGCCGCCTGGTCGCCGCCACCGGGCCGGACACGGCGATCGAACTCGAGCGTGACGCGGACGGCCGGGTCGTCCGGCAGACCACCGCCGGGCGCACCACGACCTTCGCCTACCCGGACGGGTCGTCCGCCGGCCGGCGCACCCCGTCCGGGGTGGACGTGCACTGGAGCCGGACCGAGGATCGGGCGGACATCCTCGCCGTCGCCGGTGCGACGCTGATCCTGCACCGTGACGACGCGGGCCGCCCGGTCGCGGTCGACGCCGGGTCCAACCGGCTGCTGAGGCAGGAGTTCGACGGCGTCGGGCGCCTTGCCGCGCAACACATCCCCGGTGGCGTGCGGCGCTACCACCGGCGTCCGGACGGCAGCGTGGCGGCTCGCGAAGACCCGGTCGGTGGCGTGCGCTACGACTACGACGCGGTCGGCCGGGTCACCGCCGCGGTCACGCCGACGCTGGCCGAACGGTACGCCTACGATGTTCTCGGCAACCTCGTCGATTCCTCCCCCGGAACCGGCCTCGAAGCCGGGCCGCGGCGTTACGCCGACACCGGCCTGGCCGCGGCCGGCCGGGTCCGCTACGTCCACGACGCCCAGGGCCGGCTGGTCCGGCGGACCGTCGCCGAACCCGGCAGCCCCGAGCTGACCTGGACGTTCACCTGGAACGCGCACGACCACCTGACCGGCGTGCGCACGCCGGACGGGACGTCGTGGCGCTACCGCTACGACGCCCTCGACCGCCGCGTCGCCAAGCAGCGCCTGGACGCGGCCGGTGGCGTCGCCGAGCAGGTCGAGTTCGTCTGGGACGGCAACACGCTGATCGAGGCCCGGCACACCGCCGGCGGTGTTGCGGTCGAGACGCTGACCTGGATCCACCACCCCGACAGCGGTCGCCCGGTCGCCCAGGTCGTCACCGGCCCGGACGGCACGAAGCGGCTGTCGATCTTCGTCACCGACGACGTCGGCACGCCGCTCGAGCTGATCGGCGTCGACGACGGTGCGGTGCACCCGGTCCGCCTCAGCCTGTGGGGCCTGACGCCCCCCGGCGGATCGGCGACGCCGCTGCGGTTCCCCGGCCAGTACCACGACCGCGAAACCGGCCTGTACTACAACGTCTTCCGCTACTACGACCCGGCGAACGCGCGCTACATCTCGCCGGATCCGCTCGGCTTGGAACCCGCGCCGAACCCCATGACCTACGTGGGCGACCCGCTGCTGCAGGCCGACCCGCTCGGCCTCACCGCCGGTGGCGGGTTCGGCGACGACCCCGGCGACCAGCGCCGGTTCTCCGGCCGCAAGATCGCCGGCAAGTGCAAGGCGGCCCTGCAGTCGGCCGTCAAGCCGTTTTCGCCGTACCCGAAGACGAAACCCAAGAAGGGCACGGCTTCCGGGAACACGTCGTCGAGCACGCCGGGTCCGTCGGCGCCGCCCCGCGGGCCGAAGGACCCGGTCAGCGGGCGGACCACGTCACAGGGCGGCGGCACGAGCTCGGGCACGCAGATCCTGGACGGCAGCCCGCGGCCGGGTGGTTCGAAGCCGCAGCCGGGTGAGCTCACCGACGTCAAGAACCTCGAGGACACTCCGCACGCCAACTACAGCAACGAGCTCAAGAACGAGCTCAACAACGTCAAGGGCTACGACCCCAACGGCAGCAACCGGTGGATTCGCGGGCACCTGCAGAACGACAACCTCGGTGGCCCGGGCCTTTCGGAGAACATGACGCCGCTGACGTCGACGGCGAACAAGAATATGTCGGGCACCTTCGAAGGACCGTTGAAGAACGCCAACGTGCGTCTCGAGCAGCTGAAATCCAGCATGCCGAACGACGCGGCGCTCAACCGCGCCGGTTTCGACCCGAGCCAGTACAACAAGGTGCGGCAGGACATCCAGAACCTGCACGTCGAGTACTCGGTGGAGGCGAGCCCGAACGTCAAGTTCCCCAATTCGCCCAACCCGTTCGAACGGTCCATCCGCGACCACGTCGTGCTCAACGCCGAGTACAAGGGGCTGACCCCGGAACTGCAGCAGTACATCTCCTTCGCGAAGGAGAAGAACTTCCTGCCGAGGTTCCCGCCGGTGGGCACCAAGATGGACACGCTGACGGGGGCCATGAGCCCGTAACGGTCGAGAGGCTGGGCCCCGCGTCGGTCGCTGTGGCCGACGTGGGCCAAGCCTTTCGCCCCGGTGCCGGTAGCTCGGCGGTGCTCTGCCTGATTTGTCCGGTCGGGACGACGAGAACGCCCACTTCGCTCAAGAGCCGGCTTTGCCGGTGACGAGTTCCGGAAGGGGACCGCGGCGCTTCCGCAGCCGTCTTTACTATGTGGCGGTGCACCGGGGGCAGATGGCGTTGGCCGAGATGCTGGCAGGGCTGCGGAGCAGCCGCGGTCTCTCGCAGGAGCAGCTGGCGGAACTGAGCGGGATCAGCGTCCGCGCGATCGGGGAGATCGAGCGGGGCGCCACCCGGCGTCCGCAGCGCGAAACACTGCGTGCGCTCATCGGGGCGCTGGGCCTGACGCCGGAGGAGCAGGAGGCGTTCGCCCGGACCGCCCGGACCGCGCCGCCGCCGGACACCCGGCGCAGGCGGACGGCGGTCCGTCCGGCGTTGCCCGCACCGGTCACCTCGATCGTCGGCCGGTCCGGCGATCTCGCCGCGGTGCTGCGGCTGGTCCAGGATCCGCCGGTGCGGCTGGTCACGATCACCGGCACGGGCGGGGTCGGCAAGACCCGCCTCGCTCTCGAGGCCGGCTGGCGGGCGGCGAGCCGGTTCGAATCCGTGCACGGTCTCGACCTGAGCGCCCTGCGGGAGGCCGACGACGTCCCGCAGGCGCTGGCCGAGTCCCTGCGGACGCCCGACCCGGCCACGCTGATCGGCGACGGGCGGTGGTTGCTGGTGCTCGACAGCTTCGAGCACGTGGCCGCGGCGGCCACCACCGTGGCCACGCTGCTGGCCGGGTGCCCGGGGCTGACCGTCCTGGTGACCAGCCGGTCGCCGTTGCGACTGCGGGGGGAACACCTCTGGCCACTCGCCCCACTGTCTACTCCGGACAGTGACGACCCGGCGGGCCTGGCCGGCAACCCGGCCGTCCGGCTGCTGGTCGAACGCACCGCCGCGGTCCGGCCCGGGTTCGCGCTCACCGGGGACAACGCGGTCGCGGTCGCGGCGCTGTGCCGCCGTCTCGACGGCCTGCCGCTCGCACTGGAGCTGGCCGCCGCGCGGCTGCGCACCCAGGCACCGGCCCAGGTGCTCGCCCAGGTCCGCGACCTGCACGGCGACGCGGTGGACCTGGCCGACCGGCACGTGAGCCTGCGCCGCACGGTCGAATGGAGCACGCGCGGGCTCACCGATCCCGACCGGCGGTTGTTCGGCCTGCTGGGCGCGTTCTCCGGCGGCGCCGACCCGGTCGACGTCGAGGCCGTGCTGGGCGCACCGCCGCATTCGCTGGCGACGCTGGCCGCACACAGCCTGGTCACCGTCACCGAACGGGCCGGCTGTCCCCGGATCGGCATGCTGGACACCATCCGCGAGGTCGTCGAGGACCAGCTCACCGGGGCAGGCGATCGCGACGCGCACGCCGGGCACTTCCTGCGCCTGGTCCGCGACGGCGATCCCCGGCTGGGCGACGAGCAGGACAACGTCCGGGCCGCGATCCAGCAAGCCGTCGACGCCGCGCCGACCCTGTTGTGCGTGGAAACCGTGCGCGCACTGACCAAGCACTACGTGGCCCGGGGGCGGTTCGCCGAGGGACGGCGGATGCTCACGGGGGCGGCCGGTGCCGCGCCCACCGAGCAGGCCCGGGCGTGGGCGTGGCACGGCGCCGCGGTCACCGCCAACGAGAGCGGCGAGCCGGAGGTGGCGCTGGCGCTGGCCGCATCCGCCGCCGAGGCGTTCGGCGCCGACCCGGACGGCCGGGCCGCGACGCTGACCCTGATCGGCAACGCCCACAAGTTCGCCGGCCGCTACGACGACGCCGCGGCCGCGTACACCGGCGTGCTGGACCAGGCGAGGACCATGGGGGACGCGCGCCGCGAGACGATCGCGCTGAACAACCTGGGCGCGCTGGCGCACGACCGCGGCGCGTTCGCCGAAGCGATCGACTATCACGCCGCCGCGCTGCGCCGTAAGCGCGAGCTGGGCGACCGGCGCGGCGTCGCGGTGGCTCAGCTCAACCTCGGCGCCGTGCGGAACGACACCGGCGACCACGCCGGCGCGGCCACCCTGCTGACCGAGGCCGCCGCGACGTTCGCCGCTCTCGGCGAACCGGGCTCGGAGGCGTTCGCGCTGGCCCTGCTGGCCCAATCCCAGGCCGGCCTGGCCCGCTGGGACGACGCCACCACCACCGGCCGGCGGGCGCTGGAGCTGGCCCGGCGGGCCGAACACGCCCAGGCGACCGGGCTCGCGCTGCTCGCACTCGGCGAGACGGCCGCCGCCGGCGGCGACGCGGGTGGCGCCGCCCGGCTGTTCCGCGAGGCGCTGACGTTTCCCATCGGCCTGCCGGACCAGGCCCGCGTCCGAGCCCACCCGGCGATGGCCGCGGACCGCTGATCGGCGAGGAAACAGTCGGGTTCTGCCGGCTTTTCCGCCGGTTCCGCCTGGAGCCGGCCGTGGGGTGCTCCCTAGGGTTCGCGCATGCCTCAGCTACCTCGCGTGATCCGCACCGTCGTGCTGGTTCCGCTCGCCACCGCCGCACTCGCGCTGACCGGTGCCGCTCCCGCCCACGCCGACCACAGCCAGCCGCCGCCGGTGAGCGGCGAGGTGCTGGCCTGGCAGCCCCTCAGCAGCAGCCCGGTCATCGGCCTCAAGTGCATGCAGGTCGACAAGGGGCACTTCGACAACTTCGTCCTGGTCGACCAGTTCACCTGCGAATACGGGAACAACCAGCGCTGGCGGATGGGCCAGGCCACCGGCGACCCGAACGTTTTCTGGCTGCAGAACGTGGCCACCGCCAAGTGCCTGGACGACTACGCGTACGGATTGGGCCAGGGCAACCCGATCATCCAGTACGACTGCCTTGTCGGCACGAACCAGCAGTGGCGGATGATCTGGGACGAGCAGAACGGGAACGCGCAGTTCCAGAACGTGAACAGCGGCCTGTGCCTGTCGGTGGACGGCATCATCAACACCAACTATCGCCGTTTCGTGCAGAACCCTTGCTACGGCTTCGTCAACGAACGGTTCCAGCCGGTCCAGCCGACCCGGTGAATCACGATTTCTTTTGATCAGCAGAAAGGCAATGATGAGAAGTCACAGAGTCGGCCGCGCCACAGTCGGACTCGCACTGTGCGCGGCGACCGTCGCGGCGCTGGTACCGGGGGGCACTGCGGACGCCGCGACCGTGGCCGCCACCACGTTGATCAGCGTCGCCGTCGACGGCAAGCCGGGCGCCGGGATGAGCGGGGAGCCGTCGGTGTCCGCCGACGGACGGTATGTGGCCTTCCGTTCCTCGGCCCGGAACCTCGTCGGCGGCGACACCAACGGAGTCGACGACGTGTTCGTGCGGGACCGGGTGGCCGGGGTGACCACCCGGGTCAGCGTCGACCGCAACGGTGCCGAGGGGAACGGCGCCAGCTGGGCACCGTCCATTTCGGCGGACGGCCGGTACGTCGCGTTCGTGTCGGACTCGACGAACCTGGTTCCGGGCGACACCAACGTGTTCCGGGACGTGTTCGTCCACGACCGGTTGATCGGGTGGACGAGCCGGGTCAGCGGCGGGTCGCTGGGCGCCCCGGGCGACGACGACAGTCTCCACCCGGCGATCTCGGCCGACGGGCGGTTCATCGCGTACGACTCGTTCGCCGGCAACCTCGTCGCCGGCGACACGAACCGCGTCCGAGACGTCTTCGAGTACGACCAGCAGTCGGACCGCACCGTCCGCGTCAGCGTCGATTCGAACAGCACGGAGGTCCGGGGCGCGAGCCGGCTGCCGTCGATCTCGGCCGACGGCCGCTACGTCACGTTCGAATCCGACGCCACGACCCTGACCGGCTCCGACACGAACCAGACGACCGACGTGTTCGTGCACGACAAGCTGACCGGGCTGACCGATCGGGTGAGCGTCAACGCCCACGGTGACCAAGGGCAAGGCGCCAGCACCTTCTCCACGATGTCGGCCGACGGGCGTTACATCGCCTACCAGTCGGCCGCGGGGAACCTGCTGCCGAATCCGGGGGACACCAACGGCAAGGTCGACAACTTCCTGGTCGACCGGCAGACGTCGACGGTCACCCGGCTGAACGTCCTGTACACGGGCGGCCAGGACATCGACGGCACCACCGAGGGCGTTCGGCCGTCGATCTCGGCCGACGGCCGTTACACGGCGTTCGACTCCTTCGCGTGGAGACTCGTGCCGTTCGACCGCAACAGCGCCGCCGACGTGTTCGTCCGTGACCGCGACACCGCGACCACGACCCGGGCCAGCGTCGCCGGGAACGGCGCGGAGGGCAACGGAATCTCCGCGACACCGTCGATCTCGGCCGACGGCAAGCACGTCGCGTTCCAGTCCGTCGCCACCAACTTCGCGACCGACACCGACATGTGGACCCCCAACGTGTACCTGCGCGACCTCGGCTGATCATCCGCCTGCGGGGGACGACTCGTAAGGGGCGACGCCGGTTCTCGCCGGCGTCGCCCCTCACGATGGCCGCATACGCCCGCGCACGCCGGCGTGGTTCAGCGCGCGAGAACCTGTCCGCTAAACCGGAATGGGGGCGCGCATCGGGGCCCTGGCGAATTCCGCCATGCCTTCGCCGAACCCGGTCGAGGGCTGCCAGCCCAGCTCCGCCTTGATCCGCCTCGGTGAGGCCACGATGTGGCGCACGTCGCCGATGCGGTACTCGCCGGTGATCACCGGCGGTGGCGTTCCGGCCGCCGCGGCCAGGGCGGCCGCCACCTCCGCGATGCTGCGGGGGTCGCCGGTGGCCACGTTGAAGGCGCGGAATCCCGTGTTCGCCGCCGTCAGGGCCGCCACGTTGGCCGTCGCGATGTCGCGGACGTGGATGAAGTCGCGGCACGGCTTGCCGTCCTCGAAGACGCGGGCCGCCGTGCCGCGCTCCACGGCCGTGCGGAAGACGGCCGTCACACCGGAATACGGGCTTCCGGGGGGCATCTCGGGCCCGTAGACGTTGTGGTACCGCAAGGCGACCGCCTGGCCGCCGGTCTCGCGGGCCCACGCGCCGGCCAGGTGTTCTTGGGCCAGCTTGGTGACCGCGTAGACGTTGCGGGGCGGATCGAGCGGATCGTCCTCTTCGACCGGACTGTCCACGACGGTCAGGCCGCATTCCGGGCAGGTCACCTCGAACCGGCCCGCGTCGAGGGCTTCCTTCGGACGGCGGCCGGGCCGGACCCGGCCGTGCACCGGGCAGTCGTACCGGCTGTCGCCGTAGATCACCACCGAGCTCCCGAGCACCAGCTTGCCGAGGCCCAGTTCGGTCATGGCGGTGACGAGCCGCGCGGTGGCGAGGTCGTTGCACGTCACGTACCGCGCCGCGTCGCGGATTTCCTTGCCCCGGCCGACCATCGCGGCCTGGTGGCACACCGCGTCGACCCCGTGCAGCGCCGAGACCACTGTGGACTCGTCGCGCAGGTCGCCGTGCCGGAACTCGACGCCGTCGGGGAACTCGGGTGGCGACCCGGCCGGGTGCACGTGGGGGAGCAGCGCGTCCAGGACCCGGACCTCGTGCCCGCCGGCCACCAGTGCTTCGACGACGTGCCGGCCGATGAACCCGGCGCCGCCCGTGACCAGAACTCGCATTCCGCCTCCTGCGTCTCGTGGCTTCCCACGGTCTTCGGCGGTGCTCGGCCCGGACTCGAATGCGGCTGGACCCGCGCGCCATACGGTCGTGGCCGTCCGGTCGCGGAGGCGCGGATGCGGGGAGAGGCTGTGGTGCTCATGTCTGGTCGGGTGGTCGCGGACGGCGCTACCGACACGGCGGTGGTGATCGGAAGTGCGGGGTTCATCGGACGCCGGCTTTCGGCGACGCTCGACCTCGCGCGGGTGCGGACGGCGTGCTTCACCCGGCAGTCGAGGTTCCTGTGCGACGGCGAGCTGGCCGCCCCGATCGCCGGCGCCGGGACCGTGTTCTACCTCGCGTCCAGCATCAACCCGGCGCTCGGGGAATCCCACCCGGAGCTGGCCAGGGCCGACCACGTGCTGTTCAGCACCCTGCTCGATCGGCTGCGCCGCCGGGACAACCCGCCGACGGTCGTGCTGACGAGCTCCGGTGGCACCGTCTACGACCCCGCGTTCGCCCCGCCGTACGCGGAAACCTCGCCGCTGAAGCCCTCGGGCGCCTACGGCCGGGCGAAGATCGCCCTCGAAGAGGAACTGCTGAGCCACGCGGGTGAGCTGCCGGCGGTGATCCTCCGGATGTCCAATGTGTACGGCCCGGGCCAGCCGACCGGGCGCGGCCAGGGCGTGCTCGCCCACTGGCTGTCCGCCGCGCTGGATTCCCGGCCGCTGCGGCTGATCGGCGACGTGACCGCGACCCGCGACTACGTCTACGTCGACGACGTCGTCGACGTGATGCGGCGGCTGCGGGGCGCCGGGCCCGCGCAACCCCTGATCCTCAACATCGGCTCCGGCGTGCGCACCTCGCTTTCGGGCCTGCTGGACGTGGTGCGCTCGGTCGTGGCGCTCGACCTGCGGGTGGAGTTCCAGCCGAGCCGGCTGTTCGACCGGCAGGACGTCTGGCTCGACGTCGGCGAGGCCGAGCGGGTGCTGGGCTGGCGGCCCGAGACGTCGCTGAAGGAAGGCGTGGCGGCGACCTGGCGGTCGTGGCTCGCCGGTGCGGCCGTCACCGCCGGGGTCAACGAGCTCCAAACGATTTTCGAGACGATCTGACCAGGCTGTTCCGGAGTAACCCCGACTGCAGAGCGAGGACCGAATGTTAGCTGAAATGCTCGCCCGTTCCGGCAAGGTACTGCTCGACAACGTGCCGCCGGACGGCCGGAAGTACTGGGCGGCGCGGTTCTGGGACCGGGCGGCGGCGGAGCAGCACCCGCTGCTGCGCGAGCACTTCCTCAGCCAGAAGGACACCATCGGCAAGTACCTCGAGAAGTACGGCGCCGACACCGGGCGGGTGCTCGAATTCGCCTGCGGCACCGGGGAGTTCACCGGTCTCGCGGCGACCCGCACCGCGGCGAAGAGCATCACCGCGCTCGACATCTCCCAGCAGGGCCTCGACATCGTGCGCGGCCGCGTGCACCACGAGGACCTCAAGCTCGTGCTGGGCGACTTCTGGGCCGAGCACGACCTCGGCACCGCGGACCTGGTGATGTGCGTCGACGCGATCCACCACCTCGGCGACGTCCGCGAAGTGCTGGAGCGGCTCAAGACGTTCATGGCGCCGGGCGGCATCTTCGTCGGGAACCTCTGGACGGGCGACAACTTCCACGACTTCGAGCGCAAGCGCTACGGCACGCTCAACCACCTCCGCCGCACGGCGGCGTTCTTCAGCACGGCGGTGGTCATCCGCGCCTCGGGTGGCCGGATGAAGACCGGCGCGTACCGGACGCAATTGCTGACCAGCTCGGAAGGCACCGCCATCCTGAACGACGTGTTCACCGAGGTGCTGGAGCTGGACGTGCACCCGCACTTCATGTCGTTCGTGGCCACGGCCTGACGCCGGGGGGGGGGGGGGGGGGGGGGGCCCCCCCCCCCCCCCCCCCCCGCCCCCCCCCCACCCCCCCGCCCCCCCCCCCCCCGGCGGGGGGGGGGGGCCCCGCCCCCGGGCCTGGGCAAGCGGGCCGGCAGCGCAA
>NZ_CP100416.1:6203552-6204087 GCF_026017845.1 Amycolatopsis mediterranei | reverse complement strand
CGATCGACGCCGCGCATCCGCAGGGCAACGCCTTCAGCGACGACACCAAGGACCTGCACACCTACGGCCTGTCCTTCGGCACGAAGTGGGTGACCATCCACGACACCGCGACCGATCCGGCCTCGGCCGGGTTCGACGCGAACGCGCTGGCCAAGGCGGCCGGGGCCACCCCGTTCAAGCGGCCGGAGAACGGGCAGTTCCGGCCGGGCAGCGGCTTCCGCGAGTTCTACTTCGACGAGACCGGCGACACCAACGCCACCAGCACGGCCAACGACGGCTACGGCGGCTGGGGTGCGGTGCTCAAGCTCAGCCAGGCCGACCCGAAGGCCGACACCGGCACGTTGTCGCTGGTCTACAACGGCGACAAGGAGCACACCGGTCTGGACAACGTGACGTTCCTGGACAATGACCACGTCGCCTTCGTCGAGGACGCGGGCGACAGCCTGCACACCCAGCGCGGGCTGCTGGACTCGGCGTACCTGTTCGACCTGCGCGCCGACTACGCTCACGGCGCCCAGCCGGTGCGGTTCCTCGC
>NZ_CP100416.1:6173843-6203452 GCF_026017845.1 Amycolatopsis mediterranei | reverse complement strand
GGGCTGCTGGACTCGGCGTACCTGTTCGACCTGCGCGCCGACTACGCTCACGGCGCCCAGCCGGTGCGGTTCCTCGCCGAGGGCCGCGACCCGTCGGCGACGCTGGACTCGGCGTTGTCCGGCCGGACCGGGTTCCAGAACGACGGCGACAACGAGATCACCGGCATCCACGCGTCCAACGGCGACCCGTCGCCGCAGGGCGTCCTCGGCGCCCAGCGGCCGACCCCGTTCGGAGGAGGCTGGCGGCTGTTCTGGACCCAGCAGCACGGCGACAACGTGCTCTGGGAGATCACCCGGCGCTGAACCGAGTGCGCGGCGGGCCCCGGCCCGCCGCGCACCCGCTCGCCGCGGGCGTTCGGCGCCGGATCACGTTCACGCGCTTTCGCGCCGGTCCCGGCTAGTGCCCGGCGCCGCGCGGTGCCGGGGTGGTACTGAACTGGCCCTGCCAGCTGGCCTGTGCGCCGGAGTCGCCGATGCGGTAGATGTCGTAGGCGGCCGCGCCCCCGGCCACGATCGCCAGTACCGAAAGCACGACGGTGACCGCCGTCGAGGCCGGGGGCGAGGAACGTCCGGCGGCTCGTCCCGTGTCCTTGGGTTCGCGAACTCTCCCGGTGGCGCCACCAGACGAGGAGCGCGAGCACGGCCACCGGGAGCGCGACCCAGAGCGCGGTGTCGCCGAGTTCGGTGTGGGTCCGCACCAGCGGGGTCGAGGCGACGTGGCGCTCGAGCCATTCGCCGGCGTCTGTCGTGATCGGGACCAGGACCACGACGAGGACGGACAGGATCGCGTTCGGCCCGGCGAGCTTGCCCCGTGCGGCGGGCCACACCGCGCTGAGCACGAGGAGCACGCCTCCGTCGTATTTTCGGTCTCCTTCCATCGTGCGGCGCCAGGCGGCGCACGTCGTCACCGCTAGCGGCGAACTCCGGATTCCGGGTAGCCGCAATGCGAGGAACCGGCGCACTTGGGATGCTGATCCCTGTCGTGCGCGTCCGCCTACGTCAAATACCCCGTACCCGTATGAGAGGGCCGGTGAGAATGAACGCGATAGGGCACGCGCTCGCGTTGGCCGGGTCGATGACCTGGGAGATCCTGTGGGCGCTGATCCTCGGGTTCCTGTTGTCCGCGGTGGTGCAGGCGGTGGTGCGCAAGGCCACGATCGTCCGGCTGATGGGCGACGACCGGCCGCGCACGCTCGCGGTGGCGTCGCTGCTGGGCGCCGCGTCCTCGTCGTGCTCATACGCCGCGGTCGCGCTGGCCCGCTCGCTGTTCCGCAAGGGTGCGAACTTCACCGCGGCGATGGCCTTCGAGATCGGCTCCACGAACCTCGTGGTCGAGCTGGGCATCATCATGGCGCTGCTGATGGGCTGGCAGTTCACCGCCGCCGAGTTCGTCGGCGGCCCGATCATGATCGTGCTGCTGGCCCTGCTGTTCCGGATCTTCGTCCGTAAGCGCTTGCTCGAGAAGGCCGGCGAGCAGGCCGAGCGCGGCTTGGCGGGGTCGATGGAGGGCCACGCCGCGATGGACATGTCGGTCACCGGCGAGGGCTCGTTCCGCCGGCGCCTGTTCTCGCCGCGCGGGTTCACCTCGGTGGCGCACGTGTTCGTGATGGAGTGGGCAGCGATCCTGCGGGACCTGGTGATCGGCCTGCTCATCGCCGGGGCGATCGGCGCGTGGGTGCCGGAGTCGTTCTGGCGGGCGTTCTTCTTCACCGACCACCCGGTGGTCTCCGCGCTGTGGGGGCCGATCGTCGGTCCGATCGTGGCCATCCTGTCTTTCGTCTGCTCCATCGGCAACGTCCCGCTGGCCGCGGTGCTGTGGAACGGCGGCATCAGCTTCGGTGGCGTGGTCGCGTTCATCTTCGCCGACCTGCTGATCCTGCCGATCCTGAACATCTACCGGAAGTACTACGGCACCCGCATGACCCTGGTCCTGCTGGGCACCTTCTACGCCGCGATGGTGGGCGCCGGCTACCTGGTCGAGCTGCTGTTCGGCGTGACCGGCCTGATCCCGAAGCAGCGCTCCGCGACGGTGATGACCGAGGGGATCTCGTGGAACTACACCACCTGGCTCAACATCGCCTTCCTGATCCTCGCCGCCGTCCTGCTCGTCCGGTTCTTCCGCAGTGGCGGCCGGGACATGCTGCGCATGATGGGCGGATCACCTGACGCCGTGGCCGGCCACGATCACTCGTGAAAGACGTTGAGGCTGCCGATCGCCTAGCCGGCCGACGCCCGTTGAGCATGGGTTCCGCGGCGATAAGGTGGCGGTCGCCCCGGTGAGGATCACCCCCGGCGAGGCGGTGTGTCGATGAGCAGCGCGGCCGTGAACGCGGCGCCGAGGGCGAGGGCGAGCAGCGGCGAGAGCAGTACGGCCGGCGCGCCGGCCAGGAGCGCGAGGTAGCGCGGTACCGGGCGACCAGAACGCGGGAAAGCAGAAACCAGCCGGCCAGCAGGGCCAGGACGGCCACGTCACCGCCGGGCCACTCCAGGCTCGCGCCGCCCGGGCGCAGCACACCCAGCCCTTCGACCGCCCAGAACGTGCCGAAGCCGGCCAGCATCAGGCCGACGCCGTACTTGAGGGTGTTCTCCGGAACGCGGGCGAGCGGGGCCCGCGCCAGCACTCCCGCGGTGACCACGACGACGACCGCCGCGCACGCCGCGCCGACAGCGACCGGCACGTCGCCGGCATTGACCCCGAAGGTGATCACGATGAACACGACCTCGACACCTTCGAGGAACACAGCCTTGAGGCTGACCACGAACGAGAACCAGTCCAGCCCGAGCCGCCGTCGTTCGCCGGCTGCCCGTGCGGCCTCGGCCTGTCGGTGGAACGCCGCCTGCTCGTCATGCCGCGCCTTGCGGCCGGCGCTGCGCAGGACGGCCTTGCGCAACCACTTCAACCCGAAGACCAGCAGCAACGTGCCGACCACGAGCTGCAGCGCCGACCGGGGCAGCCAGGTCGTCAGCGCGTACCCGGTCACCACGGTGAATGCGGCGAGTGTCAGTAACGCGGCCGCGCTACCCAGCAACGTCGACCGCCAGCCGCGGGTCAACCCCATCGCCAGGACGACGGTCAGCGCCTCGACGACCTCCACGGCGGCGGCCGCGAAGGTCGCGATGGCCAGACCCCAGATCGCGCCAGAACCCATGCCCCGTCCTCTCGTGGCCGGTCACCGTCCACCTCAGCCTCCACCCGGCGGCCCGGTCGCGCATCGGTACTGCCGGTCGAACCGATCACCCGTCAGCCCGAACCGGTGCCTTACCGCTAGCCGGTAGCGGGATTGGCCGCTGGTCGGGAAGGCAGCGCGGCTTCGGCGTGGAAATGTGCGCGGAGCAGCTTGGTCACCTCGCGGTCGATGAGCCGTTGCGTGGCCTCGGCGTAGGGCCGGCTGGTGACTTGCTCGCCGCCGAGGCACGTCGGCCGCTCGGCGGCGAAGCCGACCGGGCCCACTGCGGCGCTCATGCCGAACTCACGCACCATTCGCGTGGCCAGGGCGGTCGCGCCGGCCAGATCGTCGGCCGCGCCCGTGGAGACCGCGCCGAACACGACGAGCTCCGCGGCCCGGCCGCCCATCCGGATGGCGAGGGAGTCGTGCAGGTAGCCCGCCGAGTACAGGTGCCGCTCGTCGACCGGAAGCTGCTCGGTCACGCCGAGGGCCTGGCCGGCCGGCAGGATCGTCACCTTGGCGACGGGATCGCCGTGTTCGGACAGCGCGGCGACCAGTGCGTGGCCGCTCTCGTGCACCGCGACCGCGTGCTTTTCCTCGGGCAGCAGGGCGTTCGAGCTGTCCCGGTGGCCGAGCAGGATCCGGTCGCGCGCCTCGGCGAAGTCCAGCGCGTCGAGCACGTCGCGGCCGCGGCGCACCGCGAAGATCGCGGCCTCGTTGATCAGGTTGGCGAGGTCGGCGCCGGAGAATCCCGGGGTGCCACGGGCCACGACGGTGAGGTCGACGTCGTCGTCGAGCAGCTTGCCCTTGCTGTGCACCGCGAGGATCGCGAGGCGTTCCCGTTGCGTCGGCAGCGGGATCACGACCTGGCGGTCGAAGCGGCCCGGGCGCAGCAGCGCCGGGGTCCAGCACCTCGGGCCGGTTGGTGGCCGCGATCACCACGACGCCGGTGGCCGGGTCGAAGCCGTCCATCTCCGTCAGCCGGGGTACTGGCCGAGGGTGACCTGAACGGTCCTCGCCGTCCCGTCCGACGTGGTGATCGCCACCGGCACCGTCTGGCCGGGCTTCAGGTCGGCGACGGTCTCGGCGAGCGTGGTCGGATCGGGCGTGAGGGTGCCGTTGACCGCGGTGATCACGTCCCCGGTCGTGATGCCCGCGCGCGCGGCCACGCCGCCCGCGTCCACCCCGGTCACCAGCACCCCGCCGCTGGTCGTCGCACCGACCTGCACGCCCAGGTACGCCCGGTTGGTGTTGGCCACGGTGCCCGTGTCGATGAGCTGGGTGGCGATGTTGTGCACCATGTTGGCCGGGATGGCGAAGCCGATGCCCGGGGCGGCGCCGCCGCCCAGCTGCGGGTCCGTGGCCGCGAGGGTCGGGATGCCGACCACCTGGCCGTCGAGGTTCACCAGCGCGCCACCCGAGTTGCCCGGGTTGATCGCGGCGCTGGTCTCGATCACGTTGGGCAGCACGACCCCGTTGTCCTCGCTCACGGTCCGGCCGAGCGCGCTGACGATCCCCTCGGTGACACTGCTCTTGAGCCCGAGCGGGTTGCCGATCGCCATGACGACGTCGCCGACGGACAGGTTCTTGGAGTCGGCGAACGTGGCGGCCTGTAGGCCGGGGGCGATGATGTGGAGGACGGCCAGGTCGTCCGGCTTGAAGCTGCCGACGAACTGCGCGGTGTACTGTTTGCCGTTGGCCAGGGTGACCTGCAAGGTGCCGGCGCCGGCGACCACGTGGTCGTTGGTCACGATGTCGCCTCTGGTGTCGAAGACGATTCCCGAACCCAGACCCTGGCCGGTGGTGATCTGCACGACCGACGGGCCGATGTCCGTGACGACGCGGACGAACTGGCCCTGCACCGCCTGCGCAGCCTGCGCGACGGGCGTGGTCCCCTCGGTCGACCCGGTGGCACCCGGGGCGGAAGAATCGCAACCGGTCAGGAACACCAGTGCGGTCGCGGCGATTCCTCCGACGACGAGTGTCCTGGGTCGATGGTGTCCGCTCAAGGTGGTCATGTTCCTGGCCTCTCAGTCGGGTGGACGTCTGTTGCCAGCGTCGCGGCCGGACCGCCTGACGTCTGCGCGGCCAGCGGGAAACCGCGCTACCGGCTACCGGGGATCTCGTGGCCCCGCTGCCTACGAACTGAGCGCGCTGCCGGAGTCAGGGGGCGTCACCGGCCACGCGGCCGGTGCGGTCTGCTACTTACGGAGGATGCTGATGACGCTTCTGTGTCGCGCCGATTCCGGCGGCTGGTTGGTGAACGTCGTCCTTCGGGTTGGGTGGGGCGAGCGCCTTCAGTGCTGCGAGAGGGTCATTTGCCGCGCTTGGGCTCTGGCTTTGATTTCGATGGGGGTCGAGTCTTTCGAGAAGTCGTCGAGCCGCCGGTTTCGCGAGCTGTATGGTATGCCTCGACGACCGAAGCTGGGATTCGTCCTCGGGCGGCTATTTCGTAGCCGTTGTCCTGAGCCCGTGCACGGATATCGTGGGTCGCCGTGTATTCGGCGGCTGCGTGGGCTCGTCTTTGCCGCGTTCAGTTGACTGGCCGACCGCGACCCTGACGCGCCGCCCTCCGGTGCGGCGCGCGGCTGACACGTATGGCGCCAGTGCGGTGCGCAACGTGTTGACGTTCGGTGTCGAGAGGTCGATCTCATACGACACGCCGTCGAGGCCGAACGGGACGGTCTGATCGGCCTGGCTGCCGTCCGTGTCGTCGAATAATACCGTGCCTAAATTGCGCGGTGTCGGCGGGACATGTGGTGACGAGGTTATTTGGATCGGTTTCAAGAAACTATTGACTGCTCGTGGGTTCGTCGGCATGAATTGCTGTGTGCTGCGGCGAACACGTCCCTTGATTTCCTCTGAAGCTCAACGAGAAAAGCGTAGGAGTACGTGATGGAAACCGAACTCGAGCAGGAACATGCTTACGTTGTGCGGTTGCTGCTGCGATCCGTGAGCTGGCGGCGGCGGTCCGCGCGACCGCGCCGGAGCCGCCGGTGGATCCGGACGCTTTGCTGACCGCGGAAGAGGTGGGGGAGTTGTCGCCGAGGACGTTGAAGGACCAGGCCGCCGCCGGGGTGTTGCCACATCACCGGTTCGGGAAGCACTACCGGTTCACCCGGGGCGATGTCGCCGAGATCGTGCGGCTCAGCGCCGCGCCGGTGAAGCTGCCGGGCGGCGGGTGTCCGTTCAGGACGTTGCCCAGGACTTCCGAGCCGCGTGATGCGGGCGGAGTAACAGGGAAGAGGAGTCAGAGCTGGCCTACGGCCAGGAAGCCGCCGGGACTCGCGAGTGGAGTGCCCGCTACAAACGTCCTGATGGGACGTGGGGGAGTAAGTCGGGGTTTCCCACCAAGAAGGCTGCCGAGGACTGGGGCTTGGAGCAGGAAGCCTTGATTCGGCGGAACCTGTGGTTGGATCCGCGGGATGGCGAGACCCGCTTTGAGGATTTCGCCGAGGAGTGGCTGGAGACGGTGTCTCCGCGGCTGGAGCTGAACACGATCGCGAAGTACCGGTCGTTTCTCGACAACCAGCTGCTTCCGCAGTGGAACGCGTGGCCGCTGGTCGCGATCTTCAACGGTTACGTCGAGATCGAGCGCTGGCTCTCGGAGCTGCACGAAGAGTTCGCCGAGTCCTCGGTGTCGTCGTACTTCGCGTTGTTCTCCACCATCCTCAACGGCGCCGTGCGTGCGCGGATGATCCCGGCCAACCCGTGCAACGGTGTCCGGGTGACCAACGGGGAGTTCGACACCGAGCGGCTGGTGGCCACGCCGGCGCAGGCGTTGCGGGCCGCGATGCGGCTCTACGAGCTGGGGCTGGGCAAGTCGGGGTTCGTGCTCTGCCTGATGGACGTCTACACCGGCGCCCGATGGGGTGAACTTGTCGGGCAGCAGCGGCACGAGTACGACGCCGAGCGCCGCGGCATCGAGATCCGCACACCGCTGAAGGAAGTGGCCGGGAAGGTCTACAAAGGAGGCCGGAAGAGTGATGACCATCACTCGGACGGCCAGAAGCGGCCGCCGACGAGGCGGGGGAACTCCCGGCCCAAGAAGGGCCGGACCAAAACCCCCGCAGGGAGTCGGTTCGTGGCGTTGCCGCCGGGGATCGCGGTGCTCTACGAGGAGCTGATGGATAGCCACCGCGATCCGTTCGTGCTGAGCACCCCGGAGGGGCATCCGTGGCGGAGGTCGAACTTCCGGATCCGGTTCTGGCGCCCGGCGTGGGACGGCAATGAACTCGATGACGTCGGCGCGGGGGAGCGGCGCCCGCCGATCCTGCCGACGTTCACCTTCCACGAGGGCCGCCACACCCACGCCACCTGGCTGACCGAGGATGGCATCCCGGAGGTCGCCCGGCGCGCCCGGCTGGGGCAGAAGATGAAGGGCATTGCCCGGGTCTACGACCACGTGACCCCGGCGATGGTGAACCAGATCCTGGACGCCCTGGAGGAACGCTGGCTGCGGTCGCTGGCGTCCCTGTACCCAGGCGAACGGGCGAAACTGGTGGCATGGTTCCCGCACCTGCGGTCCCGGCGCCTGGAACCCGGTCCGGGGGCTCACCGCCATTTCATCGCCATCTGACGACTGAAGCCCTGCCCCTCCGGGGAGAGACAGGGCTTCTGACCTGCGAAAACATATGGTGCGCGATACTGGGATTGAACCAGTGACCTCTTCCGTGTCAGGGAAGCGCTCTCCCGCTGAGCTAATCGCGCGAGGTGGAGACGGGATTCGAACCCGTGTACACGGCTTTGCAGGCCGTTGCCTCGCCTCTCGGCCACTCCACCGTGACAGGCTCGAGAGCCTACCGAGCGGATGACGGGATTCGAACCCGCGACCCTCACCTTGGCAAGGTGATGCGCTACCAGCTGCGCTACATCCGCATTCCGCAGCTCCGGGAGGTCGTGCCCCCGTCGCCGTGGTGTGGGAAAACCATATCGGACCCCGGAAGCGGGTTCGACACCGGGGTGTCACTCTGCCGTTGCGGGGCCGTCATCAGGCCAGATCGTGCGGGATGAGGTGGGTGAGCGCGTCGTCGACGTCGACCCACAGGTGCTCGTTGCCCGGCAGCACCACGTCGTACGTCCGGTCGAGGAAGTCGGCCAGCTCCTGGGCGGACGCCTCGAACATGGCGTGCCCGGACGGCGAGTTCAGCTCGATCAGGACCGCCTCGGGGTCCTCGACGGAGGGGCGGATGCGGACGTCACCGTCACCCGCGTCGGCCAGGAGGCCGTCTGCGAGGAGGTCACGGGCGTACACCCACTCGACCCAGCCGGCGCGGCCGGTGCGGAAAGCGGCGACGACCGCGTACGGGTCGCGTGTGTCGTAGCGCAGCTCCACCTTGACCGGAACCGCGGGAGTCCGCGGCGCCAGCAGGTCGAAGACCGCCGTCGAGCGGAGCGTCACGTGATCGTTGCGCATCGTCCTACCCTTCGTCTCCCTTCCCGGCCCGGCCCGGCCGAGGGCGTCACCACTTGGACGCATCAGGAGGCCGATTCCGTCGCGGGTGCGCCGCAAATCACCCGTCCGGGCTCTTCGGCCCCCGTCTCCACCCGTGACCACCCGCGGCGCGCAACTGACCGGCGCGCCCCGCGGAGCCCACGCCTCCATACTGCGCGGTTTAGTCGCCGGGCGATAGCACCGTCGCACGGATGTCGAACGTGGCGTCAGGCGGCCCCCCGGCCCGACAACCCTGGCTAGCTCGGGGTTGTGCGTTCCGTACTCGCCGGTAAGCGGAGTGTGGTCGGTCAGGACCACCCGTTTGCAGGCGCCTGAAAGTCGTACGCTAAAGTCGAGACCACCATCGCGGGCGGGCGATTAGCTCAGCGGGAGAGCGCTTCGTTCACACCGAAGAGGTCACTGGTTCGATCCCAGTATCGCCCACGAGCTTCGCGGAAGAGCCCTGTTTGCGGAACGCGCAAACAGGGCTCTTCTCGTCGTGTCTTGTGGGGCCGAGCCCTACAACCCCGCCGGGGGCAAGCCCCGGACCCCAGGTCGGGTCGGCTTTTCAAGGCAAGGACCGGCGGGTATCCCGAAGCGGAGTGAACGATCCGTTCGGATCATCCGTATCAGCTCACGAGAGCGGTTCGCGCCCCCGCCGCCGGGGCCCGCCGGAACTGCCTCGCAAGCCTGCCGCCGCGGCGGTTTTCTGTCGAACGCCACCCGTGGGAGGCCGGATGTGATCCTCGGCACGCCAGTTGCCCCGTGGCGGCGTGACCGCTCGGCGACGACGTGTGACAGAACCGGCGCGCGTGACGGCACGGCGAAGAATGTCACCCTCGGTGGCGACCGGACCCGCGCGACAGTGAACCGCCGACCCGGCTGGTCCACTGTGGACGAGCCGGCCGCCACAGTGTCCACAGTAGATTCCGGAAGACCCCGCTGGGCCGTTCGGCCCAGCTTGGTCCACCCGGGTGCGGGCATCACCCTCTTGGCTACGCAACGTAGTTTTTGTGGGGATACGCCCTATTACGCATCGTCTTCATCTCGTTATCTTTCGGCCATTTTCTGGCGGGGATGTCACGCAGCATGTGGCTGGAAATCCCTTGTAACACTGCCGAGAGAGTCGCCGATAACTTGCCGTGTGAAGCCTCCGCGGGCTCTGCGCGACCACCAATAGGCAGTGACTCTCCGAAGTTATGTCCGGTGACGCTGCGTGCCCGCGGCTCAACTCGATCCAGTTCCCGGGAGGTCAGATGGAAGAGTCGGTGCGGCCTTCGTACACGGTGAGCCAGCCACCGCCGCACATCGACCTCCAGGCCATCCCGCGTCCGGTCAGGCGGGGCGACCACCCCGGCGACACCGGGGGCCCGTCCGCCAAGGCGTGGCCGGCGGCCTGGGAAGCGCGGTACAGAGCCTGGGTCATCGGCAGCGATGTGTTCATCACGCTGCTGGTGATCGCGATCAGCGCGTTCGTCATCGATCGCGTTGCCCCGCACGACATGCACGCCTTCGGCACCATGCTCGCGGTGTTCGCCTCGCTGCCCGCCAGCCGGGCCTGGAGCCCGCGGGTGCTCGGCGAAGGCGCGGAGGAGTACCGCACCCTCGGCCGCGGCTTCCTCACCGCGGCCGTCCTGGTCGCCCTGGGCGGCCTGCTGTTCGGCGCGCTCGAGGTCCAGGTCTGGGTGTTCGTCGTGGTGCCGGCCATCGCGCTGGTCGCCTTCCCGCAGCGCTACCTGCTGCGCCAGGTGCTGCACCGCAAGCGCGCCAAGGGACTCTGCCTGCTGCCCGTGATGGCCGCCGGCAGCCCGGAAACCGTCGCCGACCTGATCGCCCGCACCCGCTCGGAAGTGCACGTCGGCTGGCGCGTCGAGGCCGCCTGCACGTTCAGCGGCCACGGCGAAGACCGCGACAGCGGCGAGATCGACGGCGTCCCGGTGGTCGGCAGGCTGGAGGAGCTGTCCCGGCACGTCCGGCGCGGCGGCTACCGGGTCGTGGCAATCACCGCCGACCAGTACTGGACGCCGAAACGACTGCAGCGACTGGCCTGGGACATGGAGGGCACCGGCGCGGAGATGGTGGTGGCGCCCGTGCTGATGGAGGTCGCCGGGCCCCGGCTCAACGTCACCGGCGTCCTCGGCATGCCGCTGTTGCGGGTCACCGCGCCGATGTTCACCGGCGGCCGCCGCGTGGTGAAGGAGATCGTCGACCGCTGCGGCTCGGCCCTGCTGCTCACCCTGCTGTCCCCGGTGCTGCTCGCGATCGCGGTCGCCATCAAGCTGAACGACCGCGGCCCGGTGATCTACCGCCAGAGCCGCGTCGGCCGCGACGGCGCGACGTTCACCATGCTCAAGTTCCGGACGATGGTCACCAATGCCGACGCGATCAAGCAAACCCTGGCGGCGGACAACGAAGGCGCGGGCCCGCTCTTCAAGATGAAGCGCGACCCGCGTATCACCCGGGTGGGTGGTTTCCTGCGCCGGTATTCGCTCGACGAGGTGCCGCAGCTGTTCAACGTCGTCTCCGGGAAGATGTCGCTCGTCGGCCCGCGGCCGCCGCTGCCGGAGGAAACCGAGCAGTACCCGCCGGACGCCCGCCGCCGCCTGCTCGTCAAGCCGGGCCTCACGGGCCTCTGGCAGGTCAGCGGGCGCAGTGACCTCACCTGGGCGGAGAGCATCCGGCTGGACCTGCGCTACGTCGAGGACTGGTCGCTCGCCCTGGACCTGGTGATCCTCTGGAAGACTTTCCGCGCGGTGATGGGCGGGCAGGGCGCCTACTGACCCGTCTTCACGCCGCGCCGCGCACCACGGCCGCCGACTCCCACCGCGGGGAGCCGGCGGCCGTGTCCGTTTGCCGGGTACTCCCGGGACTGCCCGGCAAACGGACACGGACGCAGCCGAGGCGCAGCCGTGGCGACCCGTGAGCCGCCGGTTCGGCTGCACCGCGCTACCGGCTCGCCTCGGCACGAGGGCGAGCCGGGCCATCAGGTCGCCCCGGTGCCCCTGTTCGCCGGGGAGACGCGCGCCGGCCGGGCCACCGCGGCTGCCGCCGTTCGCCCCGGTTACCGGCACCCGAGCAGGCCGTCGTAACCCGGTCGGGTGACCACCTCTCGCACCCGGTGATCCACCTCACCGCCACAAAGTAGTTGAGCTCGAAATAGTTCAACGCTCAACCTGGTTGCACGGGGTACCGACCCAACGGAAGGAAGCTCAGCCCCATGACCACCTTTGCCGAGCAGACCGAAGCCCTCCAGGTGCCCGCGGACGTCCAGAACCTGCTGTTCCGCGAGGCCCGCACGGCCAACAGTTTCAGCTCCGAGCCGGTGACCGAGGAGCAGGTCCGCGCGATCTACGACCTCGTCAAGTGGGCCCCGACGTCGATGAACACCCAGCCGCTGCGCGCGCTGGTGCTCCGGACCGCCGAGGCGAAGGCCCGCCTGCTGCCGCATCTGTCGCCGGGCAACCGGGCCAAGACCGAAGCCGCGCCGCTGACCGTCGTGCTCGCCGCGGACGTCGACTTCCACGAAAACATCCCCCAGGTGTTCCCGCACAACCCGGCGGTCAAGGACAACTTCGCCGACGAGCAGGGCCGCGTCGAGTTCAGCAAGCTCAACTCGCTGCTGCAGGTCGGCTACTTCATCATCGGCGTCCGCGCCGCCGGGCTGGCCGCCGGCCCGATGACCGGCTTCGACGCCCAGGGCGTCGACGACGAGTTCTTCGCGGACCGGAAGTGGCGCTCGCTGGTCGTCGTCAACGTCGGCAAGCCGGGCGAGAACCCGTGGTTCGACCGCCTGCCGCGGCTGGACTTCGACCAGGTCGTCGAGACCCTCTGAGCACCATCGGACCGGCGCTTCCCCCGGGGGAGGCGGCCGGTCCGGCGTTCGCGCCACGCGCGTGAGGGGCGCGAGTGCAGCCGACTAGCATCGACGGCGTCATCTCTGTCACTCCAGCTTGAGGAGCCGATCGTGTCCCAGTCGCCCCCCGTTTCCCCCGTGGCCGCCTCCCGTGTGGTGGTACCGGCGGGTACTACGGCGGGCGCGGCGGTCCGCGAAGCCGGTCTGCCGACCAAGGGCGAGGACACGGTCGTCGTGGTCCGCGACGCCGAGGGCAAGCTGCGCGACCTCGCCTGGGTGCCCGAAGCCGACGCCGAGGTCGAGCCGGTCGCCGCGAACACCGAAGACGGCCGCAGCGTCATCCGCCACTCGGCGGCACACGTGCTCGCCCAAGCCGTCCAGCAGCAGTTCCCGGACGCCAAGCTGGGCATCGGTCCGCCGGTCAAGGACGGTTTCTACTACGACTTCGCGGTCGACAAGCCGTTCACCCCCGAGGACCTGCAGGCGCTCGAAAAGCGCATGAAGCAGATCGTGAAGGGCGCCCAGCAGTTCTCGCGGCGCGTTTTCGACTCCGTCGACGAGGCCAGGAAAGAACTCGCCGACGAGCCGTTCAAGCTCGAACTCGTGGACCTCAAGTCCGAAGTGGACACCTCCGAGGTGATGGAGGTCGGCGAGGGTGAACTCACCATCTACGACAATCTCGACCCGCGCACCAAGGAACGTGTCTGGAGTGACCTCTGCCGTGGTCCGCACGTGCCGACCACGAAGTTCATCCCGGCGTTCAAGCTGACCCGCGTCGCCGCCGCGTACTGGCGGGGCAGCGAAAAGAACCCGCAGCTGCAGCGGATCTACGGCACCGCGTGGGAGTCGGCCGAGGCGCAGGACGCCTACCTCGAGCGCATCGCCGAGGCCGAGCGCCGCGACCACCGCAAGCTCGGCGCCGAGCTGGACCTGTTCTCCTTCCCCGAGGAGATCGGCTCCGGCCTGCCGGTGTTCCACCCGAAGGGCGGCATCATCCGCCGCGAGCTGGAGAACTACTCGCGCCGCCGCCACGAAGAGGCCGGCTACGAG
The DNA here is from genome assembly GCF_026017845.1 of Amycolatopsis mediterranei. Classification (NCBI taxonomy): domain Bacteria; kingdom Bacillati; phylum Actinomycetota; class Actinomycetes; order Pseudonocardiales; family Pseudonocardiaceae; genus Amycolatopsis; species Amycolatopsis mediterranei. The sequence continues at coordinate 6,189,948 of NZ_CP100416.1, read as the reverse complement.
TTCGTGAACACCCCGCACATCAGCAAGGGGGAGCTGTTCCACACCTCCGGCCACCTGCCCTACTACGCCGACACGATGTTCCCGCCGGTGCAGTTCGACGAGGAGAACTACTACCTCAAGGCGATGAACTGCCCGATGCACAACCTGATCTTCCGCTCGCGCGGGCGGTCCTACCGCGAGCTGCCGCTGCGGCTGTTCGAGTTCGGCACGGTGTACCGCTACGAGAAGTCCGGCGTGGTGCACGGCCTCACCCGCGTGCGCGGCCTGACGATGGACGACTCGCACATCTACTGCACCAAGGAGCAGATGCCGGGCGAGCTGCGGTCGCTGCTCAAGTTCGTCCTCGACCTGCTCGCCGACTACGGCCTCTCCGACTTCTACCTCGAGCTGTCGACCCGCGGTGACTCCGACAAGTTCATCGGCGAGGACTGGGAGTGGGAGGAGGCCACCGAGACGCTGCGGCAGGCCGCCGTCGACTCCGGCCTCGAGCTGGTCCCGGACCCGGGCGGCGCGGCCTTCTACGGCCCGAAGATCTCGGTGCAGGCCAAGGACGCGATCGGCCGCACCTGGCAGATGTCGACCATCCAGCTGGACTTCAACCAGAACAAGCGGTTCGGGCTCGAGTACACCGCGCCGGACGGCTCGCGCCAGACGCCGGTGATGATCCACCGCGCGCTGTTCGGGTCGATCGAACGCTTCTTCGGCGTGCTCACCGAGCACTACGCGGGTGCCTTCCCGGCGTGGCTGTCGCCGGTGCAGGTGGTCGGCATCCCGATCACCGCCGACCAGGTCGAGTACCTGCAGGACGTCGAGAAGGCGTTGCGCGCCAAGGGGCTCCGCGCCGAGGTCGACGCCAGCGACGACCGGATGCAGAAGAAGATCCGCACGCACACCACGCAGAAGGTGCCCTTCATGCTGCTGGCCGGCGCGAAGGACGTCGAGGCGGGCGCGGTGTCGTTCCGCTTCCGCGACGGCGGCCAGATCAACGGCGTGCCGGTGGAAAAGGCGGTCGAGGCGATCGCGGAGTGGGTCGAGCGCCGCGAAAACGCGTCGCCGTCGGCCGAGGCGCTGGAGACGATCGTTCGGTGAGTAAGGGTCCCGAACTCGTCGAGCAGCAGGGCGTCGGGGTCCAGGACGCGTTCCAGCGCCTCTGGACCCCGCACCGGATGGCCTACATCAAGGGCCAGGACAAGCCGGACGGCGAGGAGGACACCGGCTGCCCGTTCTGCCGGATCCCTTCGCTGGACGACAAAACGGGCCTGATCGTCGCCCGCGGCGACCTCGTGTTCGCGGTGCTGAACCTCTACCCGTACAACCCGGGGCACCTGATGGTGGTGCCGTACCGGCACGTCGCGGACTACACCGAGCTGACGGTCGAGGAGACGCGCGAGGTCGCCGAGTTCACCCAGCACGCGATGAAGGTGATCCGCGCGGTGTCCGGCGCGCACGGCTTCAACATCGGGCTGAACCAGGGGCACATCGCGGGCGCGGGGATCGCCGCGCACCTGCACCAGCACCTGGTGCCGCGGTGGGGCGGGGACGCCAACTTCATGCCGATCATCGGCCAGACGAAGGTGCTCCCGCAGCTGCTGGGGGAGACGAGGGACCTGCTCGCCGGCGCCTGGTGACCCCCGCGCCGCACTCGTCCGGACCACCGCTGCTCCGACCGGCGAAAACTCCTGATTGAGTGTTCAACCGAGAGTATGATGGGGTTATGTCCGGAACCCGATGGCTCAGCGACGGCGAACAGCGCGTCTGGCGTGAGTTCAACGCGGCCACCCGCATGCTCAGCGCGCACCTCGAAGCTCAGCTGCAGCACGACTCGGGCATGCCGCACACGTACTACGAAGTCCTCGTCGCCCTCTCCGAGGCGCCCGGCCGCCGGCTGCGGATGAGCGAGCTCGCCGACGCCCGGCAGGCGTCCCGCAGCCGCCTTTCGCACGCCGTCGCGCGGCTGGAGGCGAACGGCTGGGTCCGGCGCGAGGCGTGCCCGACCGACAAGCGCGGCGCCTGGGCGGTGCTGACCGACGCCGGTTTCGCCGCGCTCGAAGCGGCCGCGCCCGGGCACGTCGAAGCGGTCCGCGAAAGCCTGTTCGACCCGCTGACGCCGGAGCAGGTCACGGCGCTCGGCGAGATCAGCGCGGCCATCCGCCGTCAGTTGACGCCGAAGTGCGCTGCCGCCGCGGCTGCCGAAGCGGCGAAGGAGCACGAGGGCGAGCTCACGAAATCGGGCTGACCCGGGGCGGCGCGTCGGGGCCGCGCACGTGGGTCGATAGGCTGCCATCGCCCACCCGACCCTCGTAGCCAGGTGCCTCGACGAACCGATGCTCAATATCTTTGCGCGTGCCTCCGTCTCCCGCGTCACCGATCCGATCGGCCAGGCGCTGGTCCGCGCCGGGCTGACCCCGAACGCCATGACCGTGTTCGGCACCGCCGGCGCGGTGGTCTGCGCGCTGCTCTTCTTCCCGAACGACCACCTCCTGTGGGGCACCTTCACGGTGTGGGGCTTCGCCATGCTCGACATCCTCGACGGCGCCATGGCCCGAGCCCGCGGTTATGGCACCCCGTTCGGCGCGGTGCTCGACGCCACCTGCGACAGGCTGGTGGACGGCGCGCTGTTCGCCGCCATCGCCTGGTGGTGCTTCGTCGTCGACGACAACCACCCGGCCGCCGCCGCGGCGCTGTTGTGCCTGGTCCTTGCCCAGGTCATCTCTTATGTCAAAGCCCGCGCCGACGCCTCCGGCCTGCCGGTCGACGGCGGGCTCGTCGAGCGCGCCGAGCGGCTGATCATCGCGCTGGTCGGCACCGGCCTGCACGGCTTCGGCATCCCGTACACCGTGGACGTGACGCTCTGGCTGCTCGCCGCCGGATCGGTCGTCACGCTGCTGCAGCGCTTCGCGGCCGTGGCGAAGGCGGCCCGCGAGGCCGCCGCCGGGGAGCAGCGGGCATGAGCAGCGTGACCGAGCGGCTGAGCGCGTTCGGCTACGCGGCGGGCTGGAAGCTGGCCGGCTGGCTGCCCGCCGGGTTCGGCGGCACGGTCTTCTCGCTCGGCGCCGACCTCGCCGTCCGCCGGGACGGCGGGGGCGTGCGGCAGCTGCGCGCGAACCTCGCCCGGGTGGTGCCCCAGGCCGACCCGGTCGAGCTCGACGAGCTGACGCGGCGCGCGATGCGCTCGTACGCGCGGTACTGGCACGAGACGTTCCGGTTGCCGTCGATGGACCACAAGGAGGTCAGCGCCAAGGTCGCGGCCTCGATCACCGGCGTGGAGAACCTCGACGCGGCGCTGGCCGAGGGCAACGGCGCGGTGATGGCGCTGCCGCACAGCGGCAACTGGGACGTCGCCGGCGTGTGGCTGGCCGACTACCTGGGTGGCTTCACGACCGTGGCGGAACGGCTGAAGCCCGAGTCGCTCTACCGCCGGTTCGTCGAGTACCGGGAGTCCCTCGGCTTCGAGATCGTGCCGCTGACCGGCGACAGCTCGGCGATGCGCGTGTTGCTCAAACGCCTGCGCGAGAACAAGGCCGTCTGCCTGGTGGGCGACCGCGACCTCACCACCAGCGGCATCCCGGTGAAGTTCTTCGGCGAGCCGGCCCGGCTGCCCGGCGGCCCGGCGCGGCTGGCGGCGACGACCGGCGCGGCACTGATCCCGGCCGGCTGCTGGTTCACCGAGGACGGCTGGCAGATCCGGCTGCACCCGCGCATCCGGGTCACCGCGCGGGCCGAGGTCCCGGCCGCGACCCAGGCGCTGGCCGACATCTTCGCCGGCGACATCGCCGCGCACCCGGCCGACTGGCACATGATGCAGAAGTTCTGGCCCGCCGATCTCGAGGCCGCCGAGCGGGTCAGCCTCGAAGAAGCGAGCTGAGCGGTGGGACCGCGGCCGATGCGGGTCGGGATCGTGTGCCCCTACTCCTTCGACGTGCCCGGCGGGGTCCAGGGGCACGTGATCGACCTGACGAAGGCGCTGCTCGCCCGCGGGCACCGGGTCTCGGTGCTGGCGCCGGCGGACGAGGACGCCGACCTGCCGGAGTTCGTCCACCCGGCGGGCAAGGCGCTCGGGATCCCGTACAACGGCTCGGTGGCGCGGCTGCAGTTCGGCCCGGTGTCCTACGCGCGGGTGCGGCGCTGGATCCGCGACGGCGACTTCGACGTCCTGCACCTGCACGAACCCGCCGCGCCGAGCCTGTCCCTGCTGGCGCTGCTCATCGCGGACGGCCCGATCGTGGCGACGTTCCACACCGCGACGACCCGCTCGCGCACGCTGTCGGCGTTCCAGCCCGTGCTGCGGCCGCTGCTGGAGAAGATCACCGCGCGGATCGCGGTGTCCGCGCTGGCCCGCCGGGTCCAGGTCGAGCACGCGGGCGGCGACGCGGTGGAGATCCCCAACGGCGTCGACGTCGAGTTCTTCTCCTCGGCGATGCCGCTGCCGGGCTACCCGCGGGCCGGCGGCACGGTCGGGTTCGTCGGCCGGTTCGGGGAGCCGCGCAAGGGCATGGGCGTGCTGCTGGAGGCGCTGCGGCGGATCCTGCCGGAATTCGAGGACCTGCGGCTGGTCGTGGTCGGCCGGGGCGACGAAGACCAGCTGCGCCGTGACGCCGGGCCGGAGCTGGCCCCGCACCTGGAGCTGCTGGGCCAGGCCGACGACCACGTGAAGGCCCGGGCGCTGCGCAGCGTCGACGTCTACTGCGCGCCCAACACCGGCGGCGAGAGCTTCGGGATGATCCTCACCGAGGCGATGGCGGCGGGGACCCCGGTGCTGGCCAGCGGGCTCGACTCGTTCCGGCGGGTGCTCGACGACGGCCGCGCCGGCCAGCTCGTCGAGACCGGTGACCCGGCCGCGCTCGCGGACGGGCTGCGCGAGCTGCTCGGCGACCCGGCGCGCCGGGCGTCGCTGGCCGCGGCGGCGGGGGAGCGCGTCACGATGTACGACTGGTCGGTGGTGGCCACGCAGGTGCTGCGCGTCTACGAGACGGCCGTCGCCGCCGACCCCCGGCGGGTCGCGGCGCCGGAGCGGGAGCCCGCCCGGTGAGCGTGCTCGGCTGGCTGCTCCCGGTGCTGGCGGCGATCGTCGTGCTGGTCGGGCTCTTCCTGGTGGCGACGGCGAACCGGCTCGACCGCCTGCACATCCGCACGGACGCCGGCTGGGCCGCGCTGGAGGCGGCGCTGGCCCGGCGCGCGGTGGTGGCGCGCGCGGTGGCGGTGGTGCTGGGCGACACGGGCTTGCGGACGTCGGCCGAACGCGCCGAAGCGGCGCCGCGGGCCGAGCGCGAAGCCGCGGAGAACGAGCTGACGCTGCAGCTGGGCCGCGTCGACCGGGCGGGCCTGCCGGCCGAGCTGGCCGAGGAGCTGACCGACGCCGAGCACCGGGTGGTGATCGCCCGCCGCGTCCACAACGACGCCGTCCGCGACACGCTGCGCCTGCGTCGGCGGCGGAAGGTGCGGTACTTCCGCCTCGCGGGCACCGCGCCGCTGCCGGAGTACTTCGAGTTCGCGGAGCCGGAGGTCTGACGTGTGGTGGGTGATCGTCGAGGAGCAGCGCGGCGGTGACGCGCGTGCTTGGAACGTCACGAAGACGAAGCCGGTGGGCGCGGACCGCGAGCACGTCGGCGAGGTCGCTCGGCGGCTGGCGTTCTCGCACGAGCCGGTGCACCCGCCGGCGGTGAAGGAGCGGAAGGTGCTGCGGCTCGCCGACGGGTATCTGGTGATCGGAACCGGCCCTATGGCCAAGTGCCACTTCCGCGTGACACTTGGCCATAGGGTGGTGACGCCGTGAGCTGGTGGGTGGTCGTCGAGGAGCAGCGCGGCATGGGTGACGGCCGGACCTGGTCGCTGTCGGAGACGTTCCCGCAGCCCGACCGGGAGACCGCCGAGGCCGAGGCGCTGCGGCTCGCGCGGGAGTACCAGCCCGCCTACCCGTGGTCGCCGAAGTCGCGGAAGGTGCTGCGGGGGCCGGGCGGGTACCTGGTGATCGTCGAGGGCCGGACCTCGACGTTCCACTTCCGGCTGAGCGTGCTCGAAGAGCTCTGAGGCTGCCAGACTGAGGGGCATGAGCGAGACCTGCGACGTCGCCCACGGCACGGCTCCGGCCGACCCGGGGCTGCGGACCCTGGTGGCGGTGTTCGCGTCGCCGGTGTCCCGGTACCTGCTGAAGTTCGCGAAGGACCTCGGGTACCACGTGGCGCTGTTCGAGCCCGACGCCCCGCGCGGCACGGACGTGCCCGAGGGGTTCGAGGCGGAGACGACGCTGCCGCCGCTCGACGCGTCCGCGGACGTGGTCGTCACCGACCACCACCGGCCCGAGCTGGGGCTGGTGCTGAAGGCCGCGCTCGAGGGCCGGCCGCGGTGGGTGGGCGTGCTCGGCAACCCGCGTCACCCGGGCCCGCACGTCGCGGCGCTGCGCGGCTTGGGCGTGCCCGAGGACGACATCGCCCGCGTGCACCGCCCGGTCGGGCTCAACATCGGCTCCCGCACCCCGCCGGAGATCGCCCTGGCCACGCTGGCCGGCCTCCTGGCCGACCGCAACAACCGCCCGGGCGGCTTCGACTTCACCACGTAGGCCCGCCGGACCGGACGACTCGCGTACCCAGCCGGACGACACGGCGGCCGGCTCGGCTTTCCGCCGTGTCGTCCATCCACGTACGCGTGTCGTCCGGCCAGGTACGCGTGTCGTCCGTTGCGGACGGGCTAGTGGACCGCCATTCCCTCCGGCATGGGCTCGAACCTCGCGTGGCGGCGGGTGAAGGTCGCCGTGCCCGAGGTCATCGAGCGCAGGTCGATCAGGTAGCGGATCAGCTCCGTCGCCGGGACCTCCGCCCGGATCACCGTCCGGCCGCCTTCGCCCGCTTCGGTGCCCAGCACCCGGCCACGCCGGGACGACAGGTCGCCGAGCACCGTGCCCAGGTGCTCGTCCGGCAGCCGGATCGCCACCTCCTCGAGCGGCTCCAGCATCGTGATGTGCCCGTTCGCCGCGGCTTCGCGCAGGGCCAGCGCACCCGCCGTCTGGAACGCCGCGTCCGACGAATCCACGCTGTGCGCCTTGCCGTCGACCAGCGTCACCTTGACGTCGACCACCGGGTGGCCGTCCGCCAGCCCGCGCTGCAGCTGGGCGCGCACGCCCTTCTCGACGCTCGGGATGAACTGGTGCGGCACCGAGCCGCCGACGACCTTGTCGACGAACTGGAAGCCGCCGCCGCGCGGCAGCGGCTCGACCTCGATGTCGCAGACGGCGAACTGGCCGTGTCCGCCGGACTGCTTGACGTGCCGCCCGTGGCCCTTGGCCGGCTTGGCGAACGTCGAGCGCAGGCTGATCTTCACCGGCTCGGTGTCGACGTCGGCGCCGCCCGCGCGCAGCCGCGAGAGCACGACGTCGGCGTGGGCCTCGCCCATGCACCACAGCACCAGCTGGCCGGTCTCGGCGTTGCGGTCCAGCCGCAGTGTCGGGTCGCCGGCGACGAGGCGGGAAAGGTTGCGGGCCAGGGTGTCCTCGTCGCTGCGCGTCTTCGCGACGACCGCCACCGGCAGCAGCGGTTCCGGCATCGCCCACGGCTCCATGAGCAGCGGGTCGTCGGGGGAGGAGACGGTGTCGCCGGTCTCCGCCGAGCCGACCTTCGTCAGCGCGCAGAGGTCGCCCGCGACGCAGTAGGGCACTTCCCGCAGGGCCGAGCCGAGCGGCGAATACAGGTGCGCGACGCGCTCGTCGGCGTCGTGGTCCTCGTGGCCGCGTTCGGCGAGGCCGTGCCCGGACACGTGCACCGGGCGTTCGGGGCGCAGCGTTCCGGAGAACACCCGGACGAGTGACACCCGGCCGACGTAGGAGTCCACGGCCGTCCGGACGACCTCCGCGGCGAGGGGGCCCGCGGGGTCGGCGGTGATCGCGGCGTGCTCGCCGCCGTCCGGCGTCGTGACGGTGGGGGGCCGGTGCTCCAGCGGGGAGGGGAACGCGCGGACGATGCCGTCGAGCACCTCGGCCAGGCCGACGCCGCTGGTCGCGCACACCGGGATGACGGGGTGGAAGGACCCGCGGGCGACCGCGGTCTCCAGGTCGGCGATGAGGGTGGCCTCCGCGATCTCCTCGCCGGCGAGGTAGCGGTCCATCAGGGACTCGTCCTCGCTCTCGGCGATGATCCCTTCGATCAGCTCGTTGCGGGCCTCGGCCATCCGTTCCAGGTCGGCCGGGTCGGGCTCGCCGGTCTTCGGCGGGTGCCCGCCGGAGTAGTCGAAGTACCGCTGGGTGATCAGCCCGACCAGGCCGTCGCCCGCCGGGAGGTACAGCGGCAGCACCCCGGCGCCGAACGCGGCCTGGCAGGCGGCGATCTCGGACATCGTGTCGGCCCGGTGGTGGTCGAGCCGGGAGACGACGACCGCGCGCGGCATCCCGACCGCGGCGCACTCCTCCCACACCGCGACCGTCGCCGCGTCGACGCCTTCGGAGGCGCTGACGACGAACAGGGCCGCGTCGGCCGCCCGCAGCCCGGCCCGCAGCTCCCCGACGAAGTCCGCGTACCCGGGTGTGTCGATCAGGTTGATCTTGTGGCCCTGGTACAGCACGGGCGCGACCGAGAGGCCGACCGAGCGCTGCTGGCGGACCGCCGCCGGGTCGTGGTCGCACACCGTCGTCCCGTCGACCACCGAGCCCGCCCGCGGCACCGTGCCGGAAGCGGCGAGCAGGGCTTCGGCGAGGGTGGTCTTCCCGGAACCGGCCGGGCCGACGAGCACGACGTTGCGGACCTTGGCGGGGTCGTCCACAGCGACGGCGGCCCCGGTGTCGGCGTTCTTGGCTTGTTTGTCTGCCATGACGACTCCTCGGCGAACGGCTGGTGTACGGGATGTGTCCTCGATCACACACCCGCTACCCTGGTCACGGCAAGGCAAGGCCCCCGGGACCAGCCGAATGCCCCCCCGGGGGAGGCGCGGCGCGGGGGAGTGGTGGCGTGGACAGGCGGGCTTTCTTGCGGATTTCCGGGGCGGTGCTGGCGGCGAGCCTGGCGGGGTGGCCCCCGCCGGACGACTGGCAGCGGCTGCGCGAACGCCTTTCGGGGCCGTTGTTCCGGCCCGGTGACCCGGGTTACCCGGAGGCCAAGCAGGGCTTCTTCACGATGTACGACGACCGGGTGCCGGTCGCGGTCGTCGGCGCGGCGCGCGTCGAGGACGTCCAGGCCGCGATCGGGTTCGCCGCCCGGCACCGGCTGCCGGTCGCCGCCCGCAGCGGCGGGCACAGCTATCCCGGATATTCCACTGTGGACGGCGGCATCGTGGTGGACCTCAGCCGGTTCTCGGGCATCGACGTGCGCCCGGACGGCCGTGCGGCGATCGGCGCCGGCGCCCGGCTGGGACCGATCGCGGCCACCCTGGCCGCCCACGGCCGGGTCCTGCCGGCCGGCTCGTGCGAGACCGTCGGCATCGCCGGGCTCACCCTCGGTGGCGGCGTCGGTCTGGTCGACCGGAAGCACGGGTTGACGTGCGATCACCTGGAGGCGGCGCGGATCGTCACCGCCGACGGCCGGGTGCGCACGGTGTCGCGGGCGGCGGAACCGGACCTGTTCTGGGCGCTGCGCGGCGGGGGCGGCGGCAACTTCGGGATCGTCACCGGCTTCACCTTCCGGACCGTGCCCAGCGCGGACGTCGCCACCTTCAAGCTCACCTTCCCGCCGGGCACGCAGGCCGCGCTGCTGGCCGCCTGGCAGGAGTGGCTGCCGGGGACGCCGGACGAGCTGTGGTCGGGGGTGAACATCGACGCGGGGACCGCCATCACCAACGGGACGTTCCTCGGCCGCGAAGCGCGGCTGAAGGAGCTGCTCGACGACCTCGTCCGCCGCGTCGGCACGCCGCCGGCCGAACGGGAAGCGCGGGTCACCGACCACCTCGCCGCCATGCGGTCGTTCGACGACCACGAGGGCCGGCCCGGCGCGGTCGCGGCGCGGGCGGCGTACGTCGGCACTTCGCGCATGCTGCTGCGGCCCGTCACCGACCCGGCCGCGGTCGTCGAGGTGCTGACCCGGGCGCCGCGCGTCGGCACGCTCATCGACTCCGCCGGCGGCGCGATCGCCCGCGTCGGCGCCCGCGAGACGGCCTTCCCCCACCGGTCCGCCCTGGCGAGCTTCCAGTTCCTGCACGGCGCCACGCCCGAGGACGGCGGCGAAGCCGAAGCCCGGCGCGCGCTGGGCGCGGTGCGCGACGGGCTGGGGCCCGAGTTCGGCGCGACCGGGTACGTCAACTACCTCGACCCGGAGATGCCGGACTGGGCCCGGGCGTACTACGGGGTGAATCTGGCGCGGTTGCGCGCGGTCGCCCGGAAGTATGATCCGGACGGGCTTTTCGCGTTCCCGCAAGGGCTTTCCGGGCCCCGCCCGATCGTCCACAAGGGAGGGTCTTAGACTGCGCCGGATTCCGCCGGCAGGAGGCAGCAGTGCTCGATCTGGCATTCTCCACAGAGGACCTGGCGCACACCCGGTTCGCCTTCTCCCCGGCCTGGGAGATCGTGGCGAGCGTCCGCGTCCTGAACCAGCCCGGGCAGCACGCCCTGCACCTGCCGTGGATCAAGCGCGCCACCGCGGCGCTGGCCGAAGCCGGCCTCGACATCGGGTTCCTGCGCGACCTCGTCCCGCTGCGGCACCTGCCCGGCTTTCTGGCCGGGACGCCGTCGACACCGCTGCCCGAACTGGCCGACGAGCTCGCCGACCTGCGGGACGTGCCCGCCCGCCTGGTCCGGCGCGAGCTCGACGCGATGGCCGGCCCGCGCTCGCCCGCGCTGGCGCGCCTCCACCGCGAGCCCGAGGCGGGTCTGGAGCGGCTCGCGACGCTGATGGAGCGGTACTGGCACCTCGTGCTGGCCTCCGACTGGCCGCGGATCCGCGCGCTGCTCGAAGCCGACGTGCTGTACCGGTCGCGGCTGCTGGCCCAGGGCGGGGCCGCCGAGCTGTTCAACGACCTCACCCCGCTGGTCCGCTGGCAGGGCGGCACGCTCACGGTCGCGCACCGGCACCTGCACGCCGCCGTCCCGCTCGACGGGCGCGGCCTCGTGCTGGTGCCCTCGGCGTTCGTCTGGCCGCGGGTGTTCTCCAAGACCGACGCGCGCTGGCAGCCGGTGCTGCGCTACCCGCCGCGCGGGATCGCCACGCTGTGGGAGACCGGCACGGCCACCGCGCCCGGCGCGCTGGCCGCCGTGGTGGGCCGCGGCCGCGCGCTGCTGCTGACCGAACTGGCCGCGCCGGCGTCCACTGCGGAACTGGCCCGCCGAACCGGGCTGAGCGCCGGGGCGGTGTCACAGCACCTCGGCGTGCTCAAGGCTGCGGCCCTGGTCAACCGGCATCGTGCGGGACGTCACGTGCTCTACGTGCGCACTTCGCTCGCGGAATCCCTGGTCGCGGGCGCCGGCGAAGTGGACTGCTGAGATACCCGCGTACTGGCCTGCTTCAAGGGTCCACCGCCGACTTACGCTCGGACTCGTCCACCCCTGAACCGTGTCGAAAGGCCTCGTCGTGTCCGAGCAGCAGCCCACCCCCTCCACCGGTACCGTCCAGTCCGTCACCGGCACCGCCAAGGTGAAGCGCGGCATGGCCGAGATGCTCAAGGGCGGCGTGATCATGGACGTGGTCACCGCCGAGCAGGCGAAGATCGCCGAAGACGCCGGCGCGGTCGCGGTGATGGCGCTGGAGCGCGTGCCCGCCGACATCCGCGCCCAGGGCGGCGTCGCCCGGATGAGCGACCCCGACCTGATCGACGGCATCATCGAGACCGTCTCGATCCCGGTGATGGCGAAGGCCCGCATCGGCCACTTCGTCGAGGCGCAGGTCCTGCAGTCCCTCGGCGTGGACTACGTCGACGAGTCCGAGGTCCTCACCCCGGCCGACTACGCCAACCACATCGACAAGTGGGCCTTCACCGTCCCCTTCGTCTGCGGCGCGACCAACCTCGGCGAGGCGCTGCGGCGGATCACCGAGGGCGCGGCGATGATCCGCTCGAAGGGCGAGGCCGGCACCGGCGACGTCTCCAACGCCACCACCCACATGCGGCAGATCCGGCAGGAGATCCGGCGGCTGACCTCGCTGCCGGAGGACGAGTTGTTCGTCGCGGCCAAGGAACTGCAGGCGCCGTACGAGCTGGTGCGCGAGGTGGCACAGGCCGGGAAGCTGCCGGTGGTGCTGTTCACCGCGGGCGGCATCGCGACCCCGGCCGACGCGGCGATGATGATGCAGCTCGGCGCCGAGGGCGTGTTCGTCGGCTCGGGCATCTTCAAGTCCGGCAACCCGGCCCAGCGCGCCGAGGCGATCGTCAAGGCGACGACGTTCTACGACGACCCGGACGTCCTCGCCAAGGTCTCCCGCGGCCTGGGCGAGGCGATGGTCGGCATCAACGTCGAGGAGCTGCCGGAGCCGCACCGCCTCGCCGAGCGCGGCTGGTAACACACACCGATCGGTGGAGGCCCCGTGGCGGTTCGCCACGGGGCCTTTCCCTGGGTGACTCCGGCGATCGTGGAACACGACGGGCCGGTCCGCCCGGCCTGGACGACTCGCGCCGAGGACTTGGCACGCTCAGAGTCGCGACCGGCACCGTTTCAACGCGAGACTCCTGGCTGCGGCAGCCGCGGACATCCCCGGCCGTCAGGGAAAGGGGGCCCAGCCGATGAAGAGCGCGGTGGAGGAGAAGTGGGTACGTCGCTTCCGCGACGACGACGGGTGCGACACGAAACTGGTTTGCTTTCCCCACGCCGGTGCCGTGGCGGGTGCGTATCGCACCTGGCCGGCGGGACTGCCGTCGGACGTCGGCGTCCTGGCCATCCGGTACCCCGGCCGGGAGGATCGGTTCGACGACCCGTTCCCGCCCGGGCTGGAAGCCCTTGCGGATGACATCGCCGACGCGCTCGGCGAGCTGGCGCGGCACCGGATCGTGCTGTTCGGCCACTGTTTCGGGGCCACCGTGGCGCACGAGGTGGCGTTGCGGCTGCAGGACCGGGGGTGTTCGCCGGCCGCCCTGTGCGTGTCCGGGACGCAGCCGCCGCACGCGCTGCCCGGCGGCACGGTGCCCAGCGCGGACGAGGACATCATCGCGCACGTCGTGGGCCTGGACGCGAGCCGCGCCGAAGCCTTCGAACACCCGGGCATGCGAGAAGCCGTGCTCCCGGCGGTCCGTGGTGATTACCGGTTGGTGGCCGGCTATTCCGGTGGCTCGCGGCCGCCGCTGGCCTGCCCCGTCTACGCCTACGCCGGTGAGGACGACTCCGAAGTGACCCCGGCGGAGATAGCGCGCTGGGCGGACCTGACGAACGGCGCCTTCCGGCTCCGGGTGCTGCCCGGCGGGCACTTCTACCTCAAACCCCAGGAGGCCGCGCTGCTCGCGGACCTCAGTGGCGTACTGGAGACCGTGCGGTCCGGTACGACGACCGCCTGAGCCCGGCCGGGGAACACGCACGAAAACCAACCGGAGAGGTGCAGTTCATGGCAGACGCGGCAAGCGTTCAGCAGGTCGAGGAGCAACCTCGTCTCATCGGTCTCGTCCGTTCGGCTTGGCGGGACACCCTCGGCTACGACACCCCCGACGACGACACGAGTTTCTTCGACGCGGGCGGCGATTCGTTCGTCCTCATCTCCCTCATCGCGAAGATGGCGAAGTCCTCGGGCATCACGATCACGCCCGTCGACGTCCTCCGGGCCCCCACGATCCGGGCCCAGGCGGCCTTGCTCGACCGGATGAGAGACGACGACCGCGGCGAACCCAGGTGAGGCGGGCTGATGGGAACACTTGACGGCCGGGACGAGGACACGGTCGAACTGTGGGCGCAAAGACTGGCGAAGGTGCCGACGGTCCTGGAGGTGCCGTCGGGCCGACGCCGGCCACGGCACGCGCTCGCCCCCGGCCGCCGGCAGCCCATCGAGCTGTCCGCGCGAACCGTGGCGTTGCTCCGCGAGCTGTCGCGCACCGCGAACGTACCGCCGTCCTCCGTTCTCTTCGCCGCGTTCGGTCTCACGCTGGCCAGGCTGACCGGGATGAGCGCCTTGCTGGTCGGTGTCGGCGATCCCGCCGACCCGGTCCCGGTGCGCTTCGACGTCGACGACGATCTGACGCCGGAAGCGTTCACCTGCCGGGTGCGCGAATCGCTGGCGTGGAGCCTGGACCGGGGCGGCTTTCCCCTCGACGAAGTCGTCACGCGGCTGGGCGTCGAGCGGTCCGGGCGAAGTCACCCGCTGGTCCGGGTTTTCGTGGCCCTGCCCGGCACGCCGGAGCTGGACACCGGACCCCGGTTCGACATCGCCGTGCGGCTGGCGGACACCGGCGGGTCGTTCGCCGACTGCGCGGCGGACCTGTGGGAGGAAGACGAGGCGCAGCGGTTCTTCCTGGATTGTTCGGCCGCCGCGGAACAACTCGCCGAGGCACTGGTGGCGCCCGAGACGGGTGGGACGCTGGCGGACATCCGGTGCCTCTCCGCGCGGTCGCGGACGTTCCTCGACGCCCTCAACCACACCGATGATGTCCTCCCCGGCTCGTCGGTGGACCAGCTCTTCCGCGACGCGGTGGACCGGTGGCCGTCCGCGGTGGCCGTGCGCGACGCGGACTCGGTGCTGACGTATGCCGAGCTGGCCGTCGCCGTGGCCGAGCAGGCCCGGCTGCTGCGTGCGGCCGGCGTCGGAGAAGGCGACACCGTGCTGATCGGCGTTCCGCGGTCGGTCGCGGAGGTGGTGGCCGTGTTGGGCACGCTTTGGGTGGGCGCCGCGTACTTCGGGGCCGACCTGGCCCAGCCCGCGTCGCACACCGCGAAGATCTTGGCCAAGGCCCGCCCCGCCGCCGCGATCGCGGACGGCGACGCAGCCGGCCGGCTCGGCGTGCCGCTGGTCGATTCCTGGCACCGGGGCTGGGAGGCCGGTGGCGAGGCGGCACCGCCCGTCCGGCCCGATCCCGGCCGGGTGGCGTATGTCGCCTTCACGTCGGGCTCGACCGGTGCGCCGAAGGGCGTGGCGATACCCCACCGCGGCGTGCTCCGGCTGGTCCACGACGGCAAGCACCTGGCGCTGGGCCCGGGCGAGCGCTCCCTTCGCCTGGCGCCCCTGGCCTTCGACGCGTCCACATTGGAGATCTGGGGCACCCTGTTGACGGGGGCGACGCTGGAGATCTGCCCACCGGACGTGTTGCTACCGAACGAGATCGGCGCTTTCCTCGAGGAGCGCCGGGTCACCGTGGCGTTTCTCACGGCGGGCCTTTTCGGGTTGGTGCACGAATTCGCGAGCCGGTCGTTCGCCGGCTTGCGTCACCTCATGACCGGTGGTGACGTGGTGCCGCACGAGCACGTCAAGCAGGCGCTGGCGGAAAACCCGGGTCTCGTCATCACGAACTGCTACGGTCCCACCGAGAACACGGTCGTCACGACGTCCTGTTCGGTGCGCGAACCCGCGGACGTCGACGGGCCGGTGCCCATCGGTTCGCCGGTCCCGGGAACGCAGGTGTACGTCCTGGACCGCCGCGGGAGACTGCTGATGCCCGGTGCCGTGGGGGAATTGTACACGGCCGGAGCGGGTCTCGCCGCGGGCTACCTGAACGACCGGGCGGAGACGGATCGGGTGTTCGGGTTCTTTTCCCCGGACGTTCCGGCCCGGCTGTACCGCACCGGTGACCTGGTCCGGCTCGACGGGGCCGGCCGACTCCACTTCCTGGGCCGAGCGGACGACCAGGTCAAGATCCGCGGCTTCCGCATCGAGCTGTCCGCGATCGGCGAGGTGCTGCGCGCCCAGGACGGCGTCGAGGAGTCGTTCGTGACGGTCACGGAAGGCGACAGCACCGGCAAGAGGCTCGTCGCCGCCGTCCGGCTCACGCCGGGAACGGCGGTCACACCGGTCGGCCTGCGCGACCGCCTGCGGGACGAACTGCCGTCGTACATGGTCCCCGCTCTCTGGGCGGTCGTGGATCAGTTGCCGATCACGTCGACCGGGAAGATCGATCGACGCCGGCTGGTGGCCCTCGCCCGGCCCGTCGGCTGGTTCGCCAAGCAGGGCCCGCGGGCCGCTTGACCGGCTGCCGGGCCGGGCCGCCGCAGCGGCCCCCGCCCGCCGCCCGGCGCCACCACCCGGGTTGCCCGCCCACCCCGGCCCGACCTCACCCCAGACCACGGCGGCGCCGC
>NZ_CP100416.1:6046131-6173743 GCF_026017845.1 Amycolatopsis mediterranei | reverse complement strand
GGGGGGGGGGGGCGGGCGGTGGGGTGGGGGCGTCCCCCCACCACCGCCCCCCCCGGGCGGGGGCGGGGCGGCGCGGGGGGGGGGGGGCGCGGGGGCCCCCCCCCCCCCCCCCCCCCGGCAGCCGTGCTCCTCAAGCGTGGTAGCCGTCCAACCGGGACAGGACGTACAGCATGACCTCGTCGGCGCCGCCGCCGATCGACCACACGGGGCTGTCCCGGAAGTACCGGGCGGTCCACATCTCCTCCATGTACCCGATGGCTCCGTGGAACTGCAGGCACGTCGCGGAGATCTCGCGCGCCAGGCGGCCCGCCTCCAGCTTCCCGACGGTCGCGAACCGGTTCACGTCCTCGCCGCGGATGTAGGCCTCCGCCGCGGCGTAGTTGTAGTGCCGCAGGACGTCCAGCCGCGCACTCAGCTCGGCCAGCGTGAAGGCGAGGTGCTGGTTGTCGATCAGGGGTTTGCCGAAGACCTTGCGGGTCTTCAGGTAGTCCGCGGTCCTGGTGAGGGCCGTCTCCATGCCGCCGACCGCCGCGTAGCCCATGGCGAGGCGCTCGTTCTGGAACTGGCTCATCTGCTGGTAGAAACCGAGATCGATCTCGCCGATCGTGTTGGCGACCGGGACCCGCGCGTCGGTGAAGGTCAGCTCGGCGGTGTCGGAGGAGCGCATGCCGAGCTTGTCGAGCTTGCGGGAGACGTGGAAGCCCGGAGTGTCCGCCGGGACGATGATCTGCGAGAGGCCGACGCCGGCGCCGCCGCCGGCGGGCTTGTCGGACGTGCGGGCCAGCAGGCAGATCCAGTCCGCCTGGGTGCCGTTGGTGATGTAGGCCTTCGAGCCGTTGATCACCCAGTCGTCGCCGTCGCGCACCGCACGGGTCGTCAAGGCAGCCACGTCGGAGCCGGTGTCGGGCTCGGTCACCGCGACCGCGCAGACCGCCTCGCCGCTGATCGCCGGGACCAGGTACCGCTGCTTGAGTTCCTCGCTGCCGTACCGGTGCAGCGACGGGGTCGCCATGTCCGTCTGGATGCCGATGCCCAGGGCCACGCCGGCGGGTCCGACGCGGCCGAGCTCCTCGTGCAGGATCACCGTGCAGAGGTGGTCCGCGCCCTGGCCGCCGTACGCCGGGTCGTACTCCAGGCCGAGCAGGCCGAGCTCGGCCAGTTTCGGGAACAGCTCGTGCGCGGGGAAGCTCCCGTTCGCTTCCCAATCGTCGGCGTACGGCCCGATTTCCTTTTCGGCGAACTCGCGGACCAGCTGGCGGAGCGCGACGTGCTCGGCGGTGAAGGTGACCATTTTCGCTCCGGTGGCTTCAGAGGAGGGCGAGCAGCTTCGGCGTGTAGAGGGCATCCGGGGGCACGATTCCGGCCACCGTGTCGAGGTAGGTCGCGACGAGTTCCGGATCGGACTGCACGGCCCGCAGGAGGGCGAGCCGCTGCTGGTGGGCCGGGGCCAGCCGGGCGACGCCGAGCGCGGCCCGGTAGCCGGGGGTGAGGGTCGCGTCCCGGTCTTCGGCGAACCGGGCGAGGGCGGCGTCGAGCTGCGCGGGATCGCCGCCGAGCGCGCTTCCCACCTCGGTCACCAGGCTTTCCGCCTGCTGGAACGCGTCGCTGATGCCGCGGGCGGTGATGGAGTCCTTGTGGTGCCCGGCGTCGCCGGCGAGCACCCAGCCGGGCCCGGTCGCCTGCCGGAAGAAGTTCTGCTGGTCACCGCAGCCGTGCAGGCGCTCCGCGGGCTCGCGGCCCCGCAGCCGCTCGTACAGCGCGGGCGCGGTGGCGCGGATCTGCTCCTCGTAGGCCCGGCGCGCGTCGGTGCGGACCTCCGCGAACCGGGACTGCGGGAAGTACGCCTGCACGATGGTCGCGTCGTCGTTGGTGCGCACGGCGGCCACCCAGCCGCCGGGCCGCTCGTACAGCTCCACGCCGTCGGCGGGCACGTCGGGCCAGTACGTGTGGTAGGCGCAGGTCATGAGCGGGTCCCGCACGCGGTACGGCGCCGCCACCAGCCGGGCGACGGTGGAGCGCATGCCGTCCGCGCCCACCACCAGCCGCGCGTCTTCGGTGAAGGTCCGGCCCCCGTGCCGGCCCTCGACCCCGACGACCCGGCCCGATCCGTCCCACCGCAGCCCGGTCACCCGGCAGCGGTCGCGGAACTCGGCCCCGGCCTCGACGGCCGCGTCCACCAGCAACGCGTCCAGCACCCGGCGCCGCGGGGCGAACTTCGCCCGCTGTCCCGCCACGCCGCCGGCGCACCCGTCGATGTGGACGTCGGCGATCTCGTAGACGGTGCGTTCCAGCGGCGGGCAGCCCGACGCGCGGACCTGGTCCAGCACTCCCCAGCGGGCGAGGGCCGCGATCCCGGGCTGGTGGACGAGGTGCGTGGAGAGGGTGTCGGAGCCGTACGCCGCCTTGTCGAGCAGGAGCACCCGGTGGCCCGCGCGGGCCAGCAACAGGGCGGTGGGCGCACCGGCGCAGCGCGCCCCGACCACGATGACGTCGTACATGCGGCTGCCTCACAACGAACGTCAGCGAGCCCGTGGCTCGTGAGGGGGACAGGAACGGCGGGCGCGGATGGCCGGTCCGGATCGGCATCGCGACCTGTGCCAACGTAGGGGAGAAGACGTCGGCGAACCCACTTCGACCGTGCTCTTCGGCCATCCCCGAAACCGGTGACGGTTCAGATGTATTCGGAGATTTCGACGCCGTAGGTCCCCGGCTCGAGGGCTTCGAAGATGTGCGGGACGTCGCCGGGGTAGCAGATGTAGTCGCCGGGCAGGAGCTCCTCCGGGGCGTCCGTGACACCGATCCGGGCGCGGCCGGCGCACAGCACGATGTGCTCGACCACCCCGGTCATGTGCGGGTCGGAGCGCCGCGGCGTGCCCGGCTCGCCGCGGACGACGTAGATGTCGCGGCGGGCGCCGGTGGGGCAGGCCGACAGGAGCGTGCACGCGTAGTCGGCGTGTTCGGCGAACACCGTCGGCCCCTTCCCCGCGCGGACCACCCGGACCTTCGGCCGATCCGGTTCGACCAGCCGGGAGAACGGCACGTCGAGAGCGACGCCGAGCGCCCACAAAGTCTCGACGCTCGGGTTGCCGGTGCCCGACTCGAGCTGCGAGAGCGTCGACTTGGCCAGGCCGGCGCGGCGCGCGACCTCGGTCAGCGACAGCCCCGCGCGCGTCCGCTCGCGGCGCAGCGAGGCCGCGATGATCTCCAGCGGCGCCCCGGTGGCTTCCTGAGACATCCTGTTCGCTCCATCGGTCTTTTTGTTCGTCTTGACGAACACGAGGCCTTGCGTTCACTCTAGAACACATGCGTTCGATATGGCGAACACTCGATCGGGACCTCGCCCGTGACATCGGCTTGGTCTGTCTCGCCGATTGTCTCGTGGGGGTTTCCTACGGCGCCATCGCGGTGAGCTCCGGCTTCCCCCTGTGGCTGCCGATGCTGATGTCGCTGCTGGTCTTCGCCGGAGCGTCGCAGTTCATGTTCATCGGCATCGTCGCCGCGGGCGGCAACCCGTTCGCCGCGGTGCTGGCCGGGCTGCTGGCCAACGCGCGGCACCTGCCGTTCGGCTTCGCGATCGGCGACGTCCTGGGGAAGCGGTGGACGGCCCGGCTGGCCGGCAGCCACCTGATGATCGACGAATCGGTCGCGTTCGCGCTGGCCCAGCGCGAGGCGCACCGCCGGCGCGCCGCGTACTGGGCGTGCGGGATCGGCCTGTTCGCCTGCTGGAACATCGGCGTGGTCGGCGGGGCGTACGCCGGCACGGCGATCAGCGACACCGACGTGTTCGGCCTCGACGCGGCCTTCCCGGCGGTGCTGCTGGCGCTGGTGCTGCCGTCGCTGCGCGACAAGGCGGCCCGGCTGCCGGTGCTGATCGGGGTGCTGGTCGCCCTGGCGGCGACGCCGTTCCTGCCGGCCGGGCTGCCGGTGCTGCTCGCGCTGGCGGGGGTGCTGGCCGGAGTGGCCGCGAAGGAGCCCGAGCTGGAGGAGGCGCGCTGATGGACGGCGTGGAACTGCTGATCGCCACGGGGGTGCTGGCGCTCGGGACGTTCGCGTTCCGGTTCGCGGGGCCGGTGCTGCGGAGCCGGGTGAAGCTGACGCCGAAGGCCGAGCGGCTGATGGCGCTGGCGGCGGTCGTGCTGCTGGCGGCGCTGGTGGCGGTCAGCGCGCTGACCGAGGGGCACGGGTTCGCCGGGATCGCCCGGCCGGCGGGAGTGCTGGTGGCCGGGGTGCTGGCGTGGCGGAAGGCACCGTTCGCGCTGGTGGTGGTGGCCGCCGCGGCGACGGCGGCGTTGCTGAGGCTGGCCGGGGTGCCCTGAGCCCCCGCGCCGGGTCGGTGTCGGTGAAGCCGGGCGGGAGGCGGGTCTGACCTGCCGGTAGGCCGCCGAGCCGGTGCGTCTAGGCTGGTGGGAAGGTCTTTCGGGAGGTCGGGTGTCGTCGGAGCCGGTCATCGGTGTGCTCGCCATGCAGGGTGCCGTGCGCGAGCACGTGGCGATGCTGGCCGAAGCGGGCGCGCGGGCCGTGCCGGTGCGGCGGGCCGGTGAGCTGTCCGGAGTGGACGGTTTGGTGCTGCCCGGTGGCGAGTCCACCACCATGTCGCGGCTGCTGGAGAGCTTCGAGCTGCTGGAACCCCTCAAGGCACGGATCGCCGAGGGGCTGCCCGCCTTCGGGTCGTGCGCCGGGATGATCCTGCTGGCGCGGCAGACCCTCGACGGGCGGCCCGACCAGCAGCAGCTCGGCGGCTTGGACGTCGTCGTGCGGCGCAACGCCTTCGGCAGGCAGGTCGACTCGTTCGAGGCCGACCTCGACTTCGCCCAGGTCGACAGCGGGCCGGTGCACGCCGTGTTCATCCGCGCTCCCTGGGTCGAGAAGGCCGGGGACGGCGTCGAGGTGCTGGCCACGGTCAGCGGCGTGCCCGGCGTGGACGAGGAGACCGCTAGGATCGTCGCGGTCCGGCAAGGGGCGGTGCTGGCGACCGCGTTCCACCCGGAACTCACGCCCGACGTGCGGGTGCACCGGCTGTTCGTCGACCTTGTGCGAAAGGCTGCCTGAGACGCGGTGCCCGGCCGGGGTACGGAACAGATGGAGGAGAGATGAGCGGCCACTCCAAGTGGGCCACCACGAAGCACAAGAAGGCCAACCTCGACGCGAAGCGCGGCAAGCTCTTCGCGCGGTTGATCAAGAACATCGAGGTGGCCGCCCGCACGGGCACCGGTGGTGGCGACCCGGATGGCAACCCCACGCTCTACGACGCCATCCAGAAGGCGAAGAAGAACTCGGTCCCGCAGGACAACATCGAGCGTGCCCGCAAGCGCGGCGCCGGCGAAGAGGCCGGTGGCGCCGACTGGCAGGACATCACGTACGAGGGTTACGGCCCCAACGGCGTGGCGGTGCTGATCGAGTGCCTCACCGACAACAAGAACCGCGCCGCGATGGAGGTCCGCACCGCGCTCACGCGCAACAACGGCTCCCTCGCCGACCCGGGGTCGGTCGCCTACATGTTCAACCGCAAGGGCGTGGTGATCATGCCGAAGGGCGACGCCACCGAGGACGACGTCCTCATGGCGGTGCTCGACGCCGGCGCGGAAGAGGTCAACGACCTCGACGAGAGCTTCGAAATCGTCTGCGAGGGCGGCGACCTGGTGCCGGTGCGCAAGGCGCTCCAGGAGGCCGGGTTCGAGTACGAGTCGGCGGAGCTCACCTTCCTCCCGACGGTGAACGTGCCCCTCGACGTGGACGGCGCGAAGAAGGTCTTCAAGCTGATCGACGCCCTCGAAGATTGTGACGACGTCCAAAACGTCTACGCGAACTTCGACGTGTCGGACGAGGTGCTCGCCGAAGTCGGCTGAGTTTTTGCTTGTGCCGCACCGCTTTCGTGCCCGGGCCGGAAACTTTCCGGCCCGGGCACTGGGCTGAAGCAGGCTCGTCAGGCAGAATGTGCGCCGTGACCTCGACGACCCCCGCCGCTGCCGCCGACATCACCGCCGAGCTGTCCGCGGAAGAACTGCGCCTCATCGAATGGATCGAGGGGCAGGCGAAGGAACGCGGCAACGCCGTCATCAACGTCGCCGCCGACGACGAGGGTGCCGGCTACAGCTTCACCGCGTGCGCGTGGGCGCTGCACAACGTGCCGGAGGCCGTCGTGGTCGGGCTGCCCGGCCAGATGGGGCAGGTGCTGCTCGACGCCTACGTCGACCGCGCCGCCAACGGCGAGATCTTCGAGGTCGGCCGGCGCTACGACGACTTCTTCGACGGCGTCCCGGTGGTCCTCGAGCGCGTCAACCGGGGGCACTACCCCGAATACTTCGGCACGGCGTTCCTCATCTACCCGGACGGCGACTTCCCGGCGCTGCAGCTGATCGTCGCGACGCCGGAGGGGAAGTTCCCGTGGCACCCGGACGCGCCCGAGGGGTTCGCGCGGTGGCAGCTGGTGCTGACCGGGAGCGGCGCCCCGGAAAGCTGGACCCCCGGCGTCGACGGCCCCTAGAACTTCCGCAGGTCGGCGGCCGCTTCCGGATACTGCGGCGCCAGGTCGGCCGCGGCCGCGAACTCCACGCAGCCGTCGGTGTAGGGCGGCACCACGACCGTGCCCAGCAGGCTCCACGCGCCGCACGTGACGGTGGCCTGCCACGTCCCGGCGGGCACCACGACCTGCGGGCGTTCCCCGGCGGCGACGTCGGTCCCCAGCACCGGCCGCTCCACCGAACCGTCCGGGTGCAGCAGCAGCATGGCCGCGGGCGCGCCGGCGTGGTGGGCGTAGACCTCGACCCGGTCCAGGCGGTGCGGAGCGGAGGACTCCGGCGCGACGAGCAGGTAGTAGATCGCCGAGCCGGTCTCCGACCGCCAGCTCTGCGCCCACCGCCCGCCTTCGACGGGCAGCGGCTGCAGCCCCAGGTGGGTGACGAAATCCGACGGCTCCGGCATGTCACCCATCCTGCCGCAGACGCGCCCAGTAGCCTGCAGTGAGACTTATTCAGCCGTCGGCCGCCGCATGACTTTTGCGCTGATCAGCGGTGTGCGGGCGGGTCGCGGCGGCCTAACCAGAATAAGCTTCAAGCTCGAACTGGTGTTCGCGGCGGGAAGGAATGCGGGTGCGCGTGCTCGGGGTCGACCCCGGTCTGACCAGGTGCGGCCTGGGGGTGGTCGACGGCGGCAAGGGCCGGGCCGTCCGCTGCGTCGCCGTGGACGTCGTGCGGACGCCGGCGGACGCCGATCTGGCGCACCGCCTGCTCGAAATCTCCGACGAGGTCGAGCGGTGGATGGACAAGTACAAGCCGGCCGCGGTGGCGGTCGAGCGTGTCTTCGCCCAGCACAACGTCCGCACCGCGATGGGGACCGCCCAGGCCGGCGGCGTGGTCGCCCTGGCCGCCGCGCGCCGGGGGCTGCCCGTCGTGTTCCACACCCCGAGCGAGGTCAAGGCCGCCGTCAGCGGGTCCGGGCGGGCCGACAAGGCGCAGGTCACGGCCATGGTGATGCGCCTGCTGAACCTCGAGGTCGCCCCGCACCCCGCCGACGCCGCGGACGCCCTCGCCCTGGCCATCTGCCACCTCTGGCGGGAGCCGATGCGGGCCCGGCTCGCCGAGGCCGAAGCCCGCGCGGCCGAGATGGCCCGCACGCACAAAGCCCGCCTCGCCGCGGCGGCGAAGCAAGCCAAGAACCCAGGAGCAGCACGATGATCTCGTCGGTACGCGGAGAAGTCCTCATCGTCGGCCTCGACCACGTCGTGGTCGAGGTCGGCGGGGTCGGCTTCGCCGTGCAGGCCACCCCGGCGACGCTGGCGACCCTGCGCCGCGGCGAAGAGGCCCGGTTGCACACCGCGCTGGTCGTCCGCGAGGACTCGCTGACGTTGTTCGGCTTCGCCGACGCCGACGCGCGCGAGCTGTTCGGGCTGCTGCAGACGGTGTCCGGGATCGGGCCGCGGCTCGCGCTGGCCACCCTTGCCGTGCTCGACCCCGGCAAGCTGCGGGCCGCGCTGGTCGAAGGCAACATCACCGTGCTGACCTCGGTGCCGGGCATCGGCCGCAAGGGCGCCGAACGGCTCACCCTCGAACTGCGCGACAAGGTCACCGCGCTCGCCGGCACCGGCGACGTGCCGGCCGTCACCGCCCCCGGCGCCCTGCGTGCCGAGGTCGTCGAGGCGCTGGCCGGGCTCGGGTTCCCGGCCAAGCAGGCCGAGCAGGCCGTGGACAAGGTCCTGGCCGACGGCGACGGCCACACCACGGCCGGCGTGCTGCGCGCCGCGCTGGCCACCCTCGGCCGCAAGCGGTAGGGGCGGGCATGGAGTATGAAGCCGTGGAGGAAGAAGAAGCCCTCTCGGCGTGGGTCCAGACCGGCGAAGAGAACGTCGAGGGCACGCTGCGCCCGCGCAAGCTCGACGAGTTCGTCGGCCAGCCGCGTGTGCGCGAGCAGCTGGAGCTGGTGCTGGAGAGCGCGCGCCGCCGCGGCGTGCCGCCCGACCACGTCCTGCTGTCCGGCCCGCCCGGGCTGGGCAAGACGTCGATGGCGATGATCGTCGCGGCCGAGCTGGGTGCGGCCATCCGGATCACCTCCGGCCCGGCCCTCGAGCGGGCCGGCGACCTCGCCGCGATGCTGTCCAACCTCGCGCCCGGCGACGTCCTGTTCATCGACGAGATCCACCGGATCGCCCGCCCCGCCGAGGAGATGCTCTATCTCGCGATGGAGGACTTCCGGGTCGACGTCGTCGTCGGCAAGGGCCCGGGCGCCACCAGCATCCCGCTGGAGATCGCCCCGTTCACGCTGGTCGGCGCGACCACCCGGTCCGGCTCGCTGACCGGCCCGCTGCGGGACCGGTTCGGCTTCACCGGCCAGATGGAGTTCTACACCGACGCCGAGCTGGAACTGGTCGTCCGCCGGGCCGCGACCATCCTCGACATCCCGATCGACCGCGACGGCTGCGCCGAGATCGCCGGCCGCTCGCGGGGCACGCCCCGGATCGCGAACCGGCTGCTGCGGCGCGTCCGCGACTACGCCGAGGTCCGCGCCGACGGCAAGGTGACCCGCGACGTCGCCCGCGCCGCACTGGCCGTCTACGACGTCGACGAGCTGGGTCTCGACCGGCTCGACCGGGCCGTGCTCACCGCGCTGACCAGGTCCTTCGGCGGCGGCCCGGTGGGCATCTCGACGCTGGCGGTGGCCGTGGGGGAGGAGGCGACCACCGTGGAAGAGGTCTGCGAGCCCTACCTCGTGCGCGCCGGTATGCTCGCCCGCACCCCGCGCGGCCGGGTCGCGACCGCGACCGCGTGGGAACACCTCGGCCTGGTGCCGCCCGCGGACCTCCCGGGGCGCCCGGACCAGGGCGGGCCGTCGCTGTTCGAGCAGGACTGAGCGGACCGTACCGGCGGGTGGGTGCTGGCGTCCGCGCTGGTACCTGGCACACTCGACAGGAGCACATACCCAAAAACCGGACATTTCGGCTGGGCCCGGGTGTCCGTCGAACGGAGAATCATGCAAAGTCTATTGCTGCCCCTGCTCCTCGTGCTCGTCCTCGCCGTGCCGCTGGTGATGAGCACGCGCAAGCAGAAGAAGCAGCAGGCCGCGCAGCAGGAACTGCAGAGCAGCCTGGCGCCCGGTGACCGCGTGATGACCACGTCCGGTCTGTACGGCACGGTCGCCGACGCTTCGGGCGACAACACGATCGACATCGAGATCGCGCCGGGCGTCGTCACCACCTGGCTGCGGCTGGCGGTCCGCGAGAAGGTCGAGCCGGTCGTCGAGACCGAGGAAGACGCCGCCGACGAGGTGGAGATCCCCGCCGAGGAGCCGGCGGTCATCGAGTCGTCCTCCGCCGTCAAGACCGACGAGCCGCAGACCACCGCGCAGGTGGCCCCGCCGCTGGAGCACGGCAAGAAGTAGCCGTCCGCGGCACTCCCGGGCGAGGGCGGGAATCCCGACGAAAGTCGGTACGGCCTCGCACGTCGGCCTCACGCAGCACCGAGTAGTGTCTCGGTGCTGCGTGCGTGTCCGCCGTCATACCCGTGCCCGGGAGTGAATCGCACACGGTCGGTGAAATGCACACAGTCCCTCCCGGTAACCTTCCGGGCGGGCACCGCAACGTTGGGGTCCACCCCGTCCGAGGAGACCGAAGCACCGTGGCAGCTTCAGCCGGGCATCTCCGCCCGGGACGCTATCTCACCCTGTTCGCCTTGATCGTGATCGTCTTGTACGCGCTGGTGTTCCTCACCGGCAACCACAAGCCGACCCCGAAACTGGGCATCGACCTGCAGGGTGGCACCCGGGTCACGCTCACCGCCCGCACTCCCGACGGCGGCCAGCCGACCCGCGAGTCCCTGAACCAGGCGCGCCAGATCATCGAACGGCGCGTCAACGGGATCGGCGTCGGTGGCACCGAGGTCCTCCTCGACGGCAACAACGTCGTCATCACGGTTCCGGGCGAGCAGGGCGACCAGGCGAAGAGCCTGGGCAAGACCGCGAAGCTCGGCTTCCGGAAGGTCGTCTCGAGCGCCACCCAGCCGGTGGTGCCGCCGCAGACCGCGCCGCCGGCCACGACCCCGCCCACGTCGGGCGCCCCGAAGAGCTCGACGCCGCCGTCTTCGGGCGCGCCGGCGGCGACCTCGGGTACGCCGACCACCAAGCCCGGTGGCGGTGGCGCACCGGGTGCGGCGCTCGCGCAGCAGCAGAGCACCACGCCGGCCGCGCCGAGCAGCAGCAGCACCCCGCCGCCGCCCGCGTCCACCCCGGCACCGGCGACTCCAGCGCCATCGGACGGCTCGGTCGACGCGCAGACCGCGCAGGAGATCCAGGTCGCGAAGGCCCTTCGGCAGAACCCGCAGCTGGTCGGCGCCGACGGCCAGCCGAACCAGGAGCTCGTCTCGAAGGCGATGGCGGCGCTCACGTGCGCGCCGAACGCCAAGGACCCGCTCGAGGGCAACGACGACCCCCGGCTGCCGCTGGTCGCCTGCGGTGACCACGACACGTACAAGTACCTGATGGAGCCGGAGTTCCTGCCGGGCACCGAGATCGCCGACGCGAACTCGAGCTACAACTCGCAGAACGGCCAGTGGGTGGTGAACCTCAGCTTCAAGAGCGCGGGCACCAAGATCTGGGCGGACTTCACCTCCAAGAACGTCGGTCAGCAGGCCGCGTTCGTGCTCGACACGCAGGTCGTGTCCGCACCGAACATCCAGGTCGCGATCGTCGACGGCAACACCCAGATCACCGGCAAGTTCACCCAGGCCGAGGCGAAGGACCTGTCGGACATCCTCAAGTACGGCTCGCTGCCGCTGTCGTTCGCCTCTTCGGACGCGACGACGGTGTCGGCCACCCTCGGCCTGGCTTCGCTGCAGGCCGGCCTGATCGCCGGCGGCATCGGCCTGCTGGTGGTCTTCATCTACTGCCTGTTCTACTACCGGCTGCTCGGCGTGCTCACCATCCTGTCGCTGGCCCTGTCCGGCGCGCTGGTGTTCGCGGTGCTGGTGCTGCTCGGCCGCTGGATCGGCTACACGCTGGACCTCGCGGGCATCGCCGGCCTGATCATCGCCATCGGGATCACGGCGGACTCGTTCGTCATCTACTTCGAACGGCTCAAGGACGAAATCCGGGAGGGCCGGACGTTCCGGTCCGCGGTGCCGCGCGGCTGGGTCCGCGCCCGGCGCACCATCCTGGCTTCGGACGGCGTGAGCTTCCTGGCCGCGGCCATCCTGTACGTCATCGCGGTCGGCGACGTCCAGGGCTTCGCGTTCACCCTCGGCATGTCCACGGTGCTCGACCTGGTCGTCGTGTACCTGGTGACGCACCCGCTGGTGGCCATGGTGTCCACGTCGAAGTCGCCGTTCCTGTCCAATCCGAGGAACCTGGGCCTCGGCGCCGTGCAGCAACTGGGTTCGCAGCGGAAGAAGTCGACCTCGGTCGGCCGTGCGAACGTGAAGGAGGCCTGACGTGGGGGTCGAAGAACTGGGCACGGACGCCGAAGGCAACGCCAAGGTGACGGCGAAGCCCGGCAAGAGGGAAAGCGTGTTCCACCGGCTGTACGTGGGCACGGGCGCGTTCGACGTCGTCGGCAAGCGCAAGCGCTGGTACATCTTCTTCGCGGCCCTGGTGCTGGTCTGCCTCGCCTCGATGATCTTCCGCGGCTTCAACATCGGCATCGAGTTCGAGGGCGGCACGCAGATCCAGATGCCGGCCAACGGCATCCACGGCGTGATCACCGAGGACCAGGCCAAGGAGTCGTTCCAGAAGGCGCTCGGCCACCCGGCCGCGGAGACGCAGAAGGTCGGCACGGGCGCCGCGTCGACCATCCAGATCCGCACCGACACGCTGAACGCGGCCGACGTCGCCAAGCTCAAGCAGGGCCTGTTCCAGGACCTGGGCCCGAAGGGCACCAGCGGCCAGCCCAGCGTCCAGGCGATCAGCGACAGCGCGGTGAGCGCGTCGTGGGGCGGGGAGATCTCCCAGAAGGCGCTGATCGCGCTCGCGGTGTTCCTCGTCGCGGTGGTCATCTTCCTGGCGATCTACTTCGACCTGCGGATGGCCACGGCCGCGCTGGTCTCGCTGCTGCACGACATCCTGGTCACCGCGGGTGTCTACTCGCTGGTCGGCTTCGAGGTCACCCCGGCGACCGTGATCGGCCTGCTGACCATCCTCGGGTTCTCGCTGTACGACACCGTGGTGGTGTTCGACAAGGTCCGCGAGAACACGCGCGGCCTGCTCGGGCTGACCCGCCGCACGTACGCCGAGGCCGCGAACCTCGCGCTGAACCAGACCCTGATGCGGTCGTTCAACACGGCGTTCATCGCGCTGCTGCCGATCCTCGGCCTGCTGATCGTCGGGTACGTGCTGCTCGGCTCGGGCACGCTGCAGGACCTGGCGCTGGTGCAGCTCACCGGTACCCTCGTCGGCGTCCTGTCGTCGGTCGCGCTGGCGACGCCGCTGCTGGTCGACTTCAAGATGCGCGACCCGAAGTACCAGCAGCAGGCCGAGCGGGTCCGGCAGCGCCGGGTCAGCCAGGAGCGCAAGGCCGCGGGCGAGGATTTCGACGCCTCGGACGACGACGCGTTGGCCAAGGAACTGCGCAAGGAGAAGGCGTACGCGGCCGCGGCCAGCGTCCCCGCCCGGATCCAGAAGCAGCGCCCGGCGGGGAAGCGGAAGCGCTGACGTGCAGCTCGACGATGCCCTCGGCCTGATCGCCGAGGTGCCGGACTTCCCCGAGCCCGGCGTGCTGTTCCGCGACCTGAGCCCGCTCTTCGCGGACGCGGGTGCGTTCAAAGCGGTGACCGACGCGCTGGCGGGCACCCTCGATCCATCGGTCGAGGTGCTCGCCGGCGTGGAGGCCCGCGGCTTCCTGCTCGCCGCGGCCGTCGGGTACGCCCGCGGCCTCGGCGTGGTGCTGATCCGCAAGCCCGGCAAGCTGCCGAAGGTGGCGGGCCGCGTCGACTACGCCCTGGAGTACGGCACGGCGACGGTGGAGCTCCCGGCCGGCGTGGTCGAGCCGGGCCAGCGGATCGCGGTCCTCGACGACGTCCTCGCCACCGGCGGCACGGTCGCGGCCACGGGCAAGCTCCTGGAGGACGCGGGCGCGGTCGTCGACAGCGTCTCGGTCGTCCTGGAACTGGCCGCCCTGGGCGGCCGCCAGGTCCTCGGCGACCGGACGGTCCACGCCCTGCAGGTCTGCTGACGGGTCTGCCGCGGCTGCCGGCACCACCGTCCGTCGT
Organism: Amycolatopsis mediterranei; assembly: GCF_026017845.1. Lineage (NCBI taxonomy): Bacteria > Bacillati > Actinomycetota > Actinomycetes > Pseudonocardiales > Pseudonocardiaceae > Amycolatopsis > Amycolatopsis mediterranei. The sequence continues at coordinate 6,160,058 of NZ_CP100416.1, read as the reverse complement.
CACAATCCGGCTTCGGGGTGGTGGGCCTGCTCGCGAGGTGAACCGCTGGTGACGGGCTCCCCATCCCCCTGAACGGGCGCACCCGACGGGGCGGTGAGGCGCAACGGCTACCCTGGTGGTCCGAAGGCCGCACGAGCAGCAGGAGGTGCGGGTGAGCCAGGAGCTCGACGCCGCGGTGCCCGCGAAGCAGGGCGCCCCGCAGAACGGGCAGGCGGCGGCAACGCCCGCGCCGCCGAAGCCGAACGGTGCGGCGCCGAACCCGTCCGCGACCCGGCGGGTCCGGGCGCGGCTCGCCCGGCGGATCACCGCGCAGCGCGCCGCCCCGGTCAAGCAGGTCCTCGAACCCCTGGCCGTCATCCACCGCGAGCTGCACCCCAACGGCGACCTCGGACTGCTCCAGCGCGCCTACGACGTCGCCGAGGAACTGCACCGCAACCAGCGGCGCAAGTCCGGCGACCCGTACATCACCCACCCCCTGGCCGTCGCCACCATCCTCGCCGAGCTGGGCATGGACACGACCACGCTCGTCGCGGCCCTGCTGCACGACACGGTCGAGGACACCGGTTATGCCGTCGAGAGCCTGAAGGCCGACTTCGGCGACAAGGTCGCCGAGCTGGTCGACGGCGTCACGAAGCTGGACAAGGTGCAGCTCGGCTCGTCCGCCGAAGCCGAGACCATCCGCAAGATGGTCATCGCGATGGCCAAGGACCCCCGGGTGCTGGTCATCAAGCTCGCCGACCGGCTGCACAACATGCGCACCATGCGCTTCCTGCCGCCCGAGAAGCAGGCCCGCAAGGCCCGCGAGACCCTCGAGGTGCTCGCGCCGCTGGCCCACCGGCTGGGCATGGCCACGGTCAAGTGGGAGCTGGAGGACCTCGCGTTCGCGATCCTGCAGCCCAAGAAGTACGACGAGATCGTCCGCCTGGTCGCCGACCGCGCGCCCTCGCGCGACATCTACCTGCGGTCGGTCATCACGGACCTGACCAGCAACCTCGTCTCGTCGCGGATCACCGCGAAGGTCGAGGGCCGGCCGAAGCACTACTACTCGATCCACCAGAAGATGATCGTCCGCGGCCGCGACCTGGACGACATCCACGACCTGGTCGGCGTGCGGATCCTGGTCGAGGACGTCCGGGACTGCTACGCGGCGATGGGTGTCGTGCACGCGCTGTGGCAGCCGGTGCCCGGCCGGTTCAAGGACTACATCGCGCAGCCGCGCTTCGGTGTCTACCAGTCGCTGCACACGACGGTGATCGGCCCGGACGGCAAGCCCCTCGAGGTGCAGATCCGCACCTACGAGATGCACCGCACCGCCGAGTACGGCATCGCCGCGCACTGGCGGTACAAGGAGACCAAGGGCACCCACACCGGCAACGCGGTGGACGTCGACGAGATGGCGTGGATGCGCCAGCTCCTCGACTGGCAGCGGGAGGCGGCGGACCCGGGCGACTTCCTCGAGTCGCTGCGCTACGAGCTGGCCTCGCGCGAGATCTTCGTGTTCACGCCGAAGGGCGACGTGATCACGCTGCCGGTCGAGTCCACGCCGGTCGACTTCGCCTACGCCGTGCACACCGAGGTCGGCCACCGCTGCATCGGCGCCCGCGTCAACGGGCGCCTGGTCGCGCTCGAACGCAAGCTGGAAAACGGCGAAGTCGTCGAGATCTTCACGTCGAAGGCGGAGAACGCCGGGCCGTCGCGGGACTGGCTGCAGTTCGCCGGCTCGCCGAAGGCGCGCGCCAAGATCCGGCAGTGGTTCGCCAAGGAACGCCGCGACGAGGCGATCGAAGGCGGCAAGGAAGCCATCACCAAGGAGATCCGCAAGGTCGGCCTGCCGATCCAGCGGCTGGTCTCCGCGGAGTCCATGGGCGCGGTGGCCACCGAGCTGCGCCACGCCGACATCTCGTCGCTGTACGCGGCGGTCGGCGAGGGCCACACGAGCGCGAAGCACGTCGTCCAGCGGCTGGTGGCCCTCATCGGCGGTGTGGACGCGGCCGAGGAGGAGCTCGCCGAGCGCGCGACGCCGTCCACGGTGACCCGGCGCCGCGGCTCCAACGACGTCGGCGTGGTGGTCAAGGGCGCCAGCGACGTCTGGGCGAAGCTCGCCCGCTGCTGCACCCCGGTGCCGGGCGACGAGATCCTCGGCTTCGTGACCCGCGGCGGCGGCGTCTCGGTGCACCGCACCGACTGCACGAACGCCGGCGACCTGCAGTCGCAGCCCGAGCGGCTGGTCGAGGTCGAGTGGGCGCCCTCGGCGTCTTCGGTGTTCCTGGTGGCCATCCAGGTCGAGGCGCTCGACCGGCACCGCCTGCTCTCGGACGTCACCAAGGTGCTGGCCGACGAGAAGGTCAACATCCTGTCCGCGTCGGTGACCACGTCCCGCGACCGGGTCGCGGTCAGCCGCTTCTCGTTCGAGATGGGCGACCCGAAGCACCTCGGCCACGTCCTCAAGGTGGTCCGCGGCGTGGAAGGCGTCTACGACGTCTACCGCGTGACGTCGGCTTCCTGAGGCTGCCACGACCCGTCGACCGGGATGCCCGCGGCCGCGGCGATCCGGTCGCGCGACTCGAGCAGCCGCGCGCGCAGGGCCGGGAGGTCCGGGCCGAGCAGCTTGCCGTGGCGCTTGACCGCCTCCCCGGCGACGAAGACGCTGTCGACCAGGCCGGGGTGACCGGCGCTGACGATCGTGCCGATGGCGTCGCCCACCGGGAAGACCGCCGGGTCCTCGGCGTCGAGCAGGACCAGGTCGGCGTCCTTGCCGACGGTGATGCTGCCGGTCCGGGCGCCGAGCCCGCAGGTCGCGGCACCGTCCACGGTGGCGAACGCGAGGACGTCCCGGGTCGTGAGGGCGCCGCGCTCGGCGGCCAGCGCGGTGCGCATGGCGGAGAACAGGTCGCCGCCGGCGGACGGGCAGTCGTCGGCCGACAGCGACGGGCGGATCCCGGCCGCCAGCGCGCGGCCGGCGATGAGCGGTTCGAAGCCCATCTTCAGCTCGACGTCCGGGCTGACCGACACCGAGCCGCCCGCGTCGGCCAGCATGGCGAGCTGGTCGTCGGAGAGGCCGTTGCCGTGGACGACGGTCGTGCGGTCGTCGAGCAGGCCGCGCTCGTGCATTTCCGCGATCGGCCGGTCACCGTGCGGCCAGCCGCCGGTGCCGTGGACGTGCATGCTCACCCGCAGGCCGAGTTCCCGCGCCAGCGCGACATCCGCGGCGGTCTCGTCCATTGTGGACATCACCGGGCCGCGCAGGCCGAGTGCCATGTCTTCGCCCGGGAGCAGGGCCCGCACCCGCCGGATCTCCGGCGCGATGTCCGGACCCGCGGCGCCGTAGCAGAAGATCGAGCGGCCCGGCGCGTCACGCAGCGCCTGGATCGCGGCGTCGGCGTTTTCGGGCCGGTCGGCACGGTGGAACCAGTCGAGCAGGGTGGTGACACCCGAGTTCAGCGCCTCGATCCGGCCGAGCAGGTTGCCCAGGTACACGTCTTCCGGGCGGTAGTGCGGCCCGAGCGTGCCGTGCACGGCGACGCGGTACTGGCCGAACGTCCAGTCGGCACCGAGGCCGCGGAACGCGGTCTGCCAGGTGTGCCGGTGGGTGTCGACGAAGCCCGGAATGACGAGCTTGCCCCGCGCGTCGACGACTTCGGCCCCGGCCGCGTCCAGGTCCGGGCCGATCGCGGCGATCCGGCCGTCCTCGATCAGCACGTCCCCGCGGGCGAGCGTCCCGACCGCCGGATCCATGCTGACCACCACACCACCGCGTACGAGCTTGTCCATGGAATGTCCTTCCCCAAGAGTTGATACGTCAACTCTAGCCTAGACTGGGGTGATGGCGGACATGAGCCCCGAGGACTGGGCGTTCTGGGACACCTGGATGCGCGCGCAGCGGCTGCTCGTCCGCGAGCTCGACCGCGGCCTGCAGCGCGACTGCGGCATCTCGAAGGCCGAGTTCAGCGTGCTGGTGACGCTGCGGCGCCCGATGCGCGTCGGCGAGCTCGCCGACGCACTCGACTGGGAGAAGAGCCGGGTCGCGCACCTGTTGACGCGCATGGAGAAGCGCGGCCTGGTCGCGCGGACCGAGGACGGCGCCGGCGGCAGGCGCACCGGGATCGAGCTCACCGGGGAAGGCCGCCGCCTGGCCGGTAGCGCCACCCGGGTGCACGGCGCCAACATCCGCCACCACGTCCTCGACCGGCTCACCCCCGGCCAGGCGGCGGCCATCCGGTCCTGGAGCGAGCAGCTGATCGAGCGCATCGAGCCGGCCTAGAAGAGAGCGGCGATCAGCGCGCCCAGCGGGGGAAGCGCCTGGGCCAGCGCGCCACCGCGGCCCGCGCCGCGGGGACGGCTGAGCGCGAGCACGTCCGACACGCCGAGGGCGATCCCGGCCAGCAGCATGAACCCGCAGCAGTAGAGCACCAGCCACCGGCCGGCCTCGGCGTGCCCGGTGTGCAGCAGGAGCAGCCCGAGCACCGGGCCGGCGGCGAGGAACAGGTTGTAGCAGCCGACGTTGAACGACCACAGCCGGGTGGCGGGCAAGTTCGCCGACGGGATTTTGAAGATGCCCTCATGCACGCCCGGCCGCTCGAACAGCAGCACCTCCCAGGTGAACGCCAGCAGGTGGACCAGCACCGCCACCCCGGCGCAGACCTGCGCGACGGCGTTCACGGCACGAGCCCGATGCCGTGGTGCCCGGCGATCTCCGGGATCCGGTCCGGCGTCGCCCGGTCGACGGCGCGGAAGAACCGGCCCAGGCCGTCGGTCAGGCACAGCGCGAGGAACTGCGCCGACGGCGTGTGCACCGTGAAGGTGTTGACCGCGCCCGCAGGGATGCTGATCGACGCGCCGGGGCCGAGGTCGTGGAGTTCACCGTCGACGTAGACCGTGATGCGCCCGTGCAGCACGTAGAAGCTCTTCGCCCAGGGCTCGGTGTGCGGCGGGACGGACGGCCCGCGCGGCGCGTCGACCTCGAACACCTCGTACGCGCCGCCGGTGTGCTCCGCGCCGACCTTGACGGTGATCCGCGCGTCGGGGGAGCCGAGTTCCGGGCCTTCGCCCGGGGCACTGAAGTGGGTCATGACGTCGACGTTAGGAACGCCGGCCACGGGGGACCATCCCGGAAAGGTGGGATACCCGCGCCCGCGCGGGCGGCGCATACTGCGTCCATGTGGGACGGCCGGGCGCAGCGGGTGCGGCGCGACGTCGCCGCGCTCGCGACGGCGGGCCTCGGCGTCACCGAACTGCACGCCGCCGCCATCGAGCTGGTCGACCGCGTGGTGCCTGCCGAGCTGACGTGCTGGGCGTCGCTCGATCCGGACACCGCGGTGATCAGCTCGATGACCAGCGGCCGGGCCCGCATCCCCGGCGAGTACGAGCCGCTGCTGGCGACCTACGAGTACGACGGCGCCCAGCCCCACACCTTCGCCGAGCTGGCGCGGCGGCCGGTGCCGGTGGCGCGCCTGTCCGACCTGCCCCGGCGGGCCGCCGAGCGCAGCGGCCGGCTCACCGAGGTCTGGCGGCCGCTGGGACTCGGCCACGAACTGCGCGTCGTGTTCCGGGTCGGCGGCACGTCGTGGGGCGCGGCCGGGCTGGTGCGGCGCGGCGAGTTCGGCGACCGCGAGGTCGAGTTCCTGACGTCGGTCGCGCCGGCGCTGGCGGCGGCGACGCGGGTGGCCGCGCGCACCCGCGTGGCGGGGGAGCGGGCGGAGCAGGCGATCGTGGTGGTCGGCCCGGACGGCAGGCAGCGGGCAGCCACCGCGGCGGCCGCGGCGTGGCGCGCCGAGCTCGACGAGCTCGCCCCGGGCCGGTTCGCCGTCCTGCTGCGCGCGGTGGTGACCGGGGCCCGCGCGGCGACGGCGGGGACGTTCCGCGCCCGCGTCCGCGACGCCCGCGGCGGCTGGATCGTGGTGCGCGCCGGCCGGTTGCTGGCGGACGAGGACGACGGCGAGACGGTCGTGACGTTCGACCGTGCTTCGGGTGCCGAACTGCTGGATGTGCTGCTCGCCGCCTACGGCCTGACCACGCGGGAGCGCGACGTCTGCCGCGAGGTGCTGGCCGGACTGTCCACAACGGACATCGCGGCCCGGCTGGCGATCTCGGCGCACACGGTGCAGGACCACCTGAAGTCGGTGTTCGGCAAGGTCGGTGTCCGCAGCCGCGGGGAACTGACCGCGAAGCTGATGTCCTGACGATCCTCGGCTAAAGGAATTTCCGCAGCAGGGCGTTGACCTCGTCCGGCCGTTCCATCGACGGCAGGTGCCCGGTGTCGGCCAGTTCGACGAATTCCGCGTGGGGCAACGATTCCGCGAGGTGCGCCGACAGCTCCACCAGCCCCGGCGCGTCCGACGTCCCGATCACCACGAGCGCGGGCTGGGTGATCTCGGCGAGCCGGTGCCGGGTGTCCGGGATCCGCTCCGTCCACTGTGGAGCGGTCCAGTCGTGCCGGTAGACCTGTTCGCACATTTCCCGGACCAGCGCGACCATTTCGCCCGGCAGCACGGAGACCCTACGCGCCGGTCCGGCGACCAGGTACCGGATGTTGGCCTCCGCCACCGCTCGGACGTCCGCCGGGTCGACCTCCCCTTCGCCGGCCTGGTAGCGGGCGAACCGGTCTGCGGGGACGGCCTCGGCGGTCAGCCGCGCGATGTCGGCCAGCATGTGGTCCGGCCAGGTGTGCCCGGTGAGCCCCGAGCCGAGCAGCACCAGCCGGGTGATCCGCTCCGGCGCGGCGAGGGCGGCGTCCAGCGCGCACGCCCCGCCCATCGACGCCCCGACCAGCGCGGCCTGCTCGATCCCCCGGGCATCGAGCAGGGCCAGCAGGTCCTCGTAGTGGGCGTGTTCACCGGTTTCGCCGCGGGTCTCCCCGAACCCGCGGCGGTCGTAGCGGATCACCCGGTGGGTGGCGGCGAGCTCGGTGAACTGCGCGTCCCACATCCGGCGATCGCCGATCGCGGTGTGCAGCAGCACGACAGCGGGCCCCTCTCCTGCTTCGTCGTAGCCGAACGCCGTCCCGCCCACCTCGATCGCCGCCATGGCCCCAAACTAGCCACCGACCGCGTCACACACCGCCGGTTTCGCTGAGGGCGAGAGTTAAAGTGCGGCTCATGACCGACGGATTCGACCTGGCGCGCGACGGCGAAGTCGCCCGCCTGACGCTGACCCGGCCGGAGAAGATGAACGCCATCACCTACGGCATGTGGTCGGCGATCCCGGACGTCGTGGCCGAGGTGGAGGCCGATCCGGCGCTGAAGGTGCTGGTGATCGCCGGTGCGGGCGAGCACTTCTCCGCGGGCGCCGACATCAGCGAGTTCCGGGAGCTGCGCACCACGGCGGACGGCGCGGCGAGCTACGACAAGGCCGTCGAAGGCGCGGTGGCCGCCCTCACCGCGATGCGCAAGCCGTCGGTCGCGATGGTCCGGGGCAACTGCATCGGCGGCGGCTGCCAGGTCTCGGTCGCCTGCGACTTCCGGTTCGCCGCCGAGGGCGCGCGGTTCGGCATCACCCCGGCGAAGCTCGGCATCGTCTACCACTTCGAGTCGACGCGTCAGCTCGTCTCGCTCGTCGGCCCGGCCCACGCCAAGTACTTCCTCCTGTCCGGCGAGCTGATCACCGCCGTCCGCGCCCGCGAGATCGGCCTGCTCAACGACGTGTTCCCGGCCGACGACCTGGAAAGCTCGACGCTGGCGTTCGCGGAGACGTTGTGCGCGCGGTCCCAGGCGTCGATCCGCGGGATGAACCGGATCATCGAAAAGATCGTCGCCGGACAGGAAACCCCGGACGCCGAGGTCGAGGAGATCCGCTCGGAAGCCCTGCACGGCGAGGACTACGCCGAGGGCGTCGCCGCGTTCCTCGAGCGGCGGCCGCCGCGGTTCACCTTTCGCTGACCTCGAAGTCCAGGTAGGCGTGGAAGTGCTCGGCGACGACGTCGGTAACGCCGGCGGGGTCGAGCTTGCCGTCGATCTCGATGACGCGGATGCCGAGGTCCCGCGCCGCCCGCACGGCGTGGGCGGCGAGCATCCGGTCGCGCGTCAGCCGGGTGCGCTGCTCCGGGATCGCGGGTCCGTCCGGGCGGTGCCGGAGCTGGTGCTGGCGGAACAGCTCGGTCGGCACCAGCACCACCATGCGGCCGGGCGAGTCCACGAGCGGGGCGACGAGCTCCGGCCGCAGCCCCCGCCCTTCGGCGAGGATAGGCCGGGGCGAGGTCAGCGCGCGCAGGTCGTCGACGGCGCAGCGGAAGCGGTTCCCGAACTCGGCCATCATCACGGTCAGCTGGTCGCCGACCGGCAGGTCGTCCGGCAGCGGGTTGCCGGGCCGGGCCCGGTCGTCGTGGTGGTAGGTCGTCAGGCCGTGCCGCTCGGCCAGCAGCCGCGCGACGGTGGACTTCCCGGTCCACGGAGCGCCGCCGATCCACAGCGCCTGGTGCAGGGTGCCGAACGGATCCCAGGTCATGAGACGACTATCGCGGGCCCGGCGGTTCGATGGCCAGTGTTCCGGCACCGGTTGATCCGTTCAGCGCAGAGTGATTCGGCAGGCACCCCCCGGCGTCAGGGCCGGTCGCTTTCGCCGTCGACCACGAGCACGGTGGCGGAGTCCGCGAAGTCCGGCTGCGGGCCGATCCGGAAGTGGAACCGCGAGCCGGGCCGGACCGCGGCGATCACCTGCGTTTCGGCCGTGTCGAGCACGATGATCGCGAGCTCGGTGGTCTTCGGCTCCGGGCGCAGCACGACGTCCGGGCGCGGCTCGGGGACGACGATCGGGAGCGGCAGGGTGCCGCTGACGGAGCCGCTGCCGAAGTCGTCCTCTTCGCGCGCGGGCGGTTCGAACGGGGCCGGCGGGAGCAGCTGCGGGCGGCGCCGCCACCAGAGCCCGGCGAGCAGGCCGGTCAGCAGGCCGCCGGTGCCGCTGACGGCCGAAGCCAGGCCGACGCCGAGACCGGACGTCTCCTCGACCGGCGCGGGCTGGGCCACGGGAGCGGGCTTGGCCACCGGAGCGACGGGTGCCGGGGCCGGCAGCGGACCGAACTGCACGCCCGGCTTCTGGACGGCGTCGTCGGGCAGCTGGAGCACCTGACCGGGCTCGATCGCCGCGGGATCGGTGAACGGCGTGCCGTCCGGCCGCAGCCGGCCCTGGTTGAGCTGGAAGATCTCGGGGAAGCGGCGCCCGTCGCCGAGCGCGCGTTCGGCGATCTTGAACAGCGTGATGTCCGCGGGGTTGTCGGCGTGCGGCACGACGAAGTACTTGACCGGCGCCGGCGGGTCGGCTTGCGCGAGCGCGGGACCGCCGGCGAGCACGGCGAAGAGGACACCGGCGCAGCCGGCCTGACCGGCCCGCCCGAGGACGCGGCGAACCGCGGGAACCCGGTTTTCGACCATCGTCTCGGCACCTCTCCCCGGCGACCCGGCGGGCCTCCGGTGTTGCCTCCTTACACGGGGCGGGTGCGGACGCGGTTCAGATCTTGTCCCACGGCACGGTCTCGTAGGCTTCGGCGAGCAGGGGCCACGGCGGGGTCGGCGGGCGGCAGCACGAGGTTGTCGACGGACGCGACCACGCGCCCGGGCGTCTTCGGAGTTCGTCACGAACACGGCGTCGAAATCGCCGAGGTCGGCGGGAACGCGAGCCCGCGGACCCGCCCGTTCCGGACCTGCATCGCGGTGAAGTGGCCGTAGGAGACCATTCCCGCGAGTGCGGCGTCCGGGACGGGCGGATCCCCGTTCGGCTCGAACCGGGGCTGGAACTACTGGACGGTGACGCCCGTGAACTTGACCTGCTTGGTCGGCGCTCCGGTGCCGTCCTGCGGGTTCGGGTTCGCGATGCCGGCCTTCGCCACCGCGTCGAGCACCTTCAGGCCCTCGTCGCTGATGCTGCCGAACACCGAGTAGTCCGCCGGGAGGCCGTCGGCGCTGCCGTAGACCATGAAGAACTGGCTGCCGCCGGAGTTCGGGGCCTGCGTCTTCGCCATGGCGAGGATGCCGCGGCCGTACTTGATCTCCGGGAACGCCTCGTCCGGCATCGTGTAGCCCGGGCCGCCCTGGCCGTCCTGGGTCGGGTCGCCGGTGGCCGACGGGTCACCGCACTGCAGCATCTGCAGGCCTTCGGTGCCGAGCCGGTGGCACATGGTGTCGTTGTAGAAGTTCTGCTTGGCGAGGCTGATGAAGCTCTGCACCGCGCAGGGGGCGAGCGCCCGGTCGAGCGTCAGCGGGATGTCGCCCGCGGTGCTCTTCAGCGTCACGTTCACCGTGCCGGTCGACGGGACGTTCTTGCCGTCCGGCGCGTTCACCTTCTTCGGCGCCTTGCCCGTCGCGTCGGCCTTGAAGTCGCACGTCGTCGGGTTCGGCAACGGCGTCGCCCGCTTCGGCAGCGCGGTGCGCTGCGTCGGGATCTGGAGGTCGGTCGGCGGCGGAGCGGCCGAGGACGACGGCGCCGCGGCGTTGGTGCCGGTGCCGCTGTTCGCGCTCACGATCCACACCACGACACCGGCGACGACGAGGACGGCCACGCCGACTACACCAGCCCCGATCATCCGGCGTCGCTTCTGCTGCTCCAATCGGCGCTCGAGCTGCCGCTCGAGTTTGCGCTTCGCAGCTTCGCGGCGCTGCTGGTTGGTCGCCACCCCGTACCCTCCAGGTTTCCGCTCGTCTCACACGTTTGAGGTAGCGGCAGTGTATGGGCACAGCCTGTGAGGACCATGTACAGGGCCCGCTAGTCTCAACCCGATCGTGATCGGCGCCATCCGGCGCGGAAGTCCGGGGAGGCGTTCGGTGCTCGTCGTCGGGTTCGGCAGCGGCCCGCTGCAGGCCAACTGCTACCTGCTGGCGGCGGCCGCCGGCGGGCCGTGCGTGGTCGTGGATCCGGGCCAGGAGGTGGCCGCGCCGCTGGCCGCCGCGCTCGACGAGCACGGGCTGGTCCCGGCGGCCCTGCTGGCCACCCACGGGCACCCCGACCACGTCGCCTCGGCCGCCGCGCTGTCGGCCGAGCACGGCGTCCCGCTGCACCTGCACCCCGCCGACGCGCCGCTGTACGACGGCGACAGCGTGCCCCTTGCACCGGGCGCGTACGCGGGGCTGGAGGTCGACGTCCGGCCGGTGCCCGGCCACACCCCGGGATCGGTGGTGCTGGGCCTGGAGACGCCCGAGGGCGGCCGGCTCGCGCTGACCGGCGACACGCTGTTCGCCGGGTCGATCGGCCGCGGGGACGTGGCGGCGGCGCTGCGGGACCTGCTGGCGGCGTTCCCGGACGACACGGTGGTGCTGCCGGGCCACGGCCCGGCGACGACGATCGGCCGGGAACGCGCGGGCAACCCGTTCCTCGCCGGGACGGGGGCGCACGGATGACCGAGCGGATCGCGCTGTTCGAGGAGGACCCGCGCGGCCGCCGTCGCCGCGGCCTGTCGGGCCTGATCGGCGTGGTGATCGTCGCGGCGGCGTTCGGCGGGATCGCCGGCCTGATCGGCGGCACGCCGACCGGCCTGCTCGTCGCGCTGGTGATCGCCCTGCCGCTGCTGTACGTGATGGCGGTCAGCATCCGCCGCCGCGTCTGGCTGGAGGGTTCGACGCTGCTGGTGCGCACGTGGGGGCTGCGCCGTGTCGACTTGACGACCGCGACCCGCCTCGACCTCGTCGTCGGCGACGTCCGGGGCAGCCGCACGGTGAGCCTGCTCGTCAACGCCGGCCAGCGGGGCAAGGTGGCGAAGGTGGACCTCGCGGTGTTCTCCGGGACCGGCGGGCGCGAGCTGGGCATCCTGCAGCTGCGGAAGCTGGCGAACGCGCTGATGAACAACACCGAGGCGAACGGCCTCGTCTTCGGCGAGCTGCTGGTCGCCGAGCTGAAAGCGGAGGCCCGCGGCTCCGGCGTGGCGGAGCGCCCGCTCTACCGGCTGGCGTCGGTGGCGCCGTCGGGCAAGTACGTGCAGCGCTTCACGATGGAAGCCGTCAGCCGGTTCGTGGCGACGCTGGACTGAATCAGGCCACGGCCGCTTTCGCCGTGCTGAGGTGTCCGGCGGGCTCACGGGAGGCGATCAGCGCGGCCAGGACGGTGGTCACCGGGACGGCCGCGACGATGCCGACGCTGCCGGCGAGCGTCCGGATGATCTCCTGGGCGATTTCCTCGCTGCCGAGCAAGGCGCCGAGCCCGACGCCGGAAATCGACGAGTACAGCAGCACCGGCAGCGCGGCCCCGGCGTAGGCCATCACGAGGGTGTTGACCGCCGAGCCGACGTGGTCGCGGCCGATCCGCAGGCCGGAGCTGTAGAGCTCGCGCCAGGTCAGGTCCGGGTTGGCGCGGCGGAGCTCCCAGACCGCGCTGGTCTGGGTGACGGTGACGTCGTCGAGCACGCCGAGGGCGCCGATCACGACGCCGGCGAGCAGCAGCCCGCGCGCGTCGATGCCGTGGCCGAGCGAGCCGATGAGCGTCGACGTGCTGTCGTCGAGCCCGGTGAGCGAGGCCGCGGCGGAGAAGATCGCGGACAGGACGCCGATGAGCGCGAGGCTGACGAGGGTGCCGAGCACCGCGGCGGAGGTTCGCGCGGAGAGGCCGTGGGTCAGGTAGAGCGCGATGAACATGATCGCGCCGGCCCCGGCGATGGCCACGACCAGGGGGTTTTCCCCGGCGAGGATGGCCGGGAGGATGAACAGCGCGATGACGACGAAGGACAGCCCGAGCGCGACGAGCGCGGCGATGCCCTGCCACCGGCCGAGCACGAGCACGGCGACGGCGAAGAGGGCGGCCAGCACGAGCAGCGGGGTGCCGCGCTGGAAGTCGACCAGCTGGAAACTGGCGGGATCACCGGCGTTCCCGCCGTTGTAGGCGAGCACCACGGCGTCCCCGGTGGCGAAGCGCGGGGTGCTGGGCTCGATGGGCACGGTCAGCCGCAGCGGTTTCCCGGAGGCGGGGCCGTCGGTCATGGTGAGCTCGACGGTCAGGCAGGGTTTCGCGTTCGGGTCCGTCTGGTCACCGACCTGGACCTGGCCCTGGGCGAGGCAGGGGCCGGTGGCGGTGGTGCGGATGTCGGCGTGCACGGGCGTGCCCTGCGGGACGACGCTGGTGGGGGCGGCCTTGCTCCAGGGGTAGAGGACGATCATGCCGACGACGGTGGCGAGGGCGAGCGGGGCGAGCAGCCAGATCAGGAGCAGCCGCACGCGCCGGGAGGCCGGGGCGGCGGGTCCGTGGCCGTGTCCATGGCCGTGCCCGTGTCCGGTTTCGGGGGTGGCGACGACGGCTTTGCGCCGGGGCCGGGCGGCGGTCTCGGTGACCGGCTGCGGCCCGGTGTCCCCGCGGCGGGCGGCGGGGCGGTCGCTGTCGGCGGGGATCGGCTGCGGGCCGGTGTCCCCGCGACGCGTGCGCGGTGCGGCTGGGTCGGCCGGAACCGGCTGTGGCCCGGTGTCCCCGCGCCGGCGCGGGGTGGCGGCGCGGCCGGGCTCGGCCGGGATCCGCAGCGATCCGGAGTGGGCGGCGCGCTGGGGGCCGGTGTCGGCCCGGCGGCGGTCGGGCTCGCCCGTGCGGCGGGTGCCCTCGGCCGGGGCGCGGCGGGCGGGTTTCCGGGACGTACCCGGCGTTCCGGACGCTCCGTGGCCCGGCGAAAGGGACACCTCGTCCGTGATCCGGCGGATCGGGCCGGTTTCGTCGTCGTCGAGGTCGGGGCGGTCCACCCGCACATCCTGACAGCGGGATTTCGCCGCGCCCGCAACGGGTCGCCGCGCCGCCCGGTTCCTCCCGCCTTCGCCGTGTCGTCCATTCATGTACGCGTGTCGTCCGGTACGGCAACGGACGACACGCGTACTCAGGTGGACGACACGCGTACCCCGATGGACGACACGGGGTCAGCCGTAGGCCTGGCGGACGTGGACGCGGCGGTACGCCGACGGTGGTGTGTCGAAGTGGTCGAGGAAGGCCTGGCGCAGGGTCTCCGTCGAGCCGAAGCCGCAGCGGCGGGCGATCGTCGCCAGCGGGAGGTCCGTGCCCGAGAGCAGGCGGGCAGCGTGCTCCGTGCGGATCGTGCGGACGTAGCGGCCCGGGGTCGTGCCGAGGTGGGCGTCGAACAGGCGGGTGAGCTGGCGGGTGCTGATGCCCGCGCGGGCCGCCAGCGCCGGGGTGCCCAGGTCGGCGTCGAGGTGTTCGGCGATGTAGGCGGTGAGGTCGCGGACCTCGCGGTGCTCCGGCGGCGGCCCGGTCAGGAACAGGCTGACCTGGGCCTGGTTGCCCGGCCGCTGCAGGTACGTGACCAGCGCGCGGGCCGCCTCGCGGGCCAGCGACGGGCCGTGGTCGGCCTCCACCAGCGACAGGGTCAGGTCGAGCCCGCTCGTCACGCCCGCCGCCGTGTAGACGTTGCCGTGGCGGATGTACAGCGGCACCGGGTCCACCGTCACCGACGGGTAGTCCCGCGCCAGGCGCGCGGCGTAGCGCCAGTGCGTCGTCGCGCGGCGGCCGTTGAGCAGCCCGGCCGCCGCGAGCACCTCCGCGCCCGTGCACACCGACGCCACCCGGCGGCTGGTGCGGGCGAGCCGACGGACGTGGGCCAGGACGCGCTCGTCGGCCGCCGCGGCCGTGCTGCCCCAGCCGCCCGCGACGACCAGCGTGTCGAGGTCGCCGGCGACCTGGTCGAGCCGCAGGTGCGGCTGCAGCGTCAGGCCGGAGGCGGTGCGGATGCCGTGGCCGTCGACCGAGGCCAGCTGCAGCTCGTACGGCGGCCGCGCGCCGAGCCGGTTGGCGGCGTCGAACACGTCGGCGGGGCAGGCGATGTCCAGCAGCTCGGCGTCGGCGTAACCGACGATCGCGACCCGTCTGGGTGAGCCTGGCATGATCGGACGCTAGCAGCCGGGACCGGCGCTCGGACGTGGTTCGCAGGAATCCGGACATCCGTGCCGCCGCCCGCGCGCGGTTTCCCCAAGCTCGACGGTATGACCGATGAGCAGAAGACCGATGAGCGGAAGACCATCGCCTTCGTCGTGTACCCCGGCCTGACGCCACTGGACCTCGTGGGCCCGCTGCAGGTCCTGACTGCGTTGGGGCAGCTGGACCCGCGCTACCGGACCGTCGTCGTCGGCGCCACGAAGGACACCGTCGGCACCGACACCCCGCTGCGGATCGCCCCCAGCCACACGTTCGACGAGGTGCCGTCCCCCTTCGCCGTGCTGGTGCCCGGCGGCACCGTCCCGACGCTGCACGCGATGGCCGACGAGCGCCTCCTCGCCTGGCTGCGCACCGCGGCCGAAGGCGCCGAGCTCGTGACGTCGGTCTGCGCCGGCTCCCTCGTCCTCGGCGCGGCCGGGCTGCTGGACGGCAGGCAGGCGACGACGCACTGGATGTTCCGCGACCTGCTGACCGGGCTGGGCGCGACCCCGGTCGCCCGGCGGTGGGTCGAGGACGGCCCGGTGATCACCGCGGCGGGCGTGTCGGCCGGCATCGACCTGGCGCTGCACCTGGCGGAACGGCTGGCCGGGCGGCCGGTCGCGACGGCCATCCAGTTCGTCATCGAGTACGACCCCGAACCGCCGCAGGGTGCCCTGGACTGGGCGAACCAGCCCTACGGCGACCTGAAGCCGCTGCGGGAGCACACGTTGCGCGAAGGACTGGCGGCGAACCCGGCGCTGCTGGCGAAGCTGCTCGCCCACGCCTGAGGCGAACGTCTTCGGCCATCCGGGTGAGCGGGGTTCCGCCGGGGCTCCGGAAGGTTAGATTCAGCTCGCTCGATCAGGTGATCTCGCGGGTGGGGTGTTGTAGCCGTGCGGTTCCAGGTCCTCGGCCCGTTGACGGCCTCCGTCCCGCTGCCCTCGGCAGCCCAGCCGCGACGGCTGCTCGCCGTCCTCCTCGCCCGCGCCGGCCGGTTCGTCGGCCGGGACACCCTGGTCGACGAGCTGTGGCCGGACGGCGCGCCGTCGAGCGCCGCGGCGATCGTGCAGGTCACCGTGTCGAAACTGCGCAAGACGCTCTCACCCGGCCTCGGTGCCGCCGAGGCCGGGCAGCGGCTGCGGTCCGGCCCCCGGGGCTACGCGCTGGCCGTCGAGCCGGGGGAGCTGGACGCGGACGAGTTCCTGGCGCTGCTCGTCTCGGGTGCCGACGACCGGGCCCAGCGCCGCCGCGCGCTCGAACGGGCCCTGGCGTGCTGGCGGGGTGACGCGTTCGCCGACATCGCGGGCGGGCCGCTGCTGGAAGCGCACAAGCTGTGGCTGCAGGACCGGCGTTCGGCCGCGCTGCTGCAGCTGGTGGAGCTGGAGCTCGCCGACGGCGACGGCCGGTCCGTCGTCGAGCGGCTCGATCCGGTGGTCGCGGCCCGGCCCGCGGACGAGGTGCTCGCCGCCCGCCTCGCCGCCGCGCTCGGGGCCGTCGGCCGCCGCGAATCGGCGCTGGAGGTGCTTCGCCGGACCCGGCGGGCACTGTGGGACGAAGCGGGCGTGTGGCCGGGCGCCGACCTCGTCGCCGTGTACCGCCGGATCGCCGGTACCGAATGGACGACGCCGGGGCCGCCCGCCCAGCTCCCGCCCGCGGTGCCCGACTTCACCGGCCGCGTGGCCGAACTCGCCGACGTCGCCCGGGCGCTGCGGGGCCCGGCCCCGGTCGTGCTGCACGGCGCCGCCGGGGCGGGCAAGTCCGCGCTGGCGGTCCAGGCCGCCTGGCGAGCCCGCCGCCGGTTCCCCGACGGCCAGCTGACCGCCTCGCTGCGTGCCCCGGACGGGACACCGGCCGAACCGGCGGCCGTGCTGGCGGGCTTCCTGCGCCGGCTCGGCGCGACCCCGGCGGAACTGGCCGACCGCGCCGGGCTGGCCGGGCTCTGGCGCGGCTACACCGCCGACCGGCGGCTGCTGGTGCTGTTCGAGGACGCCGCGTCGGAGGCCCAGGTGCGTGCCCTGCTGCCGAGCGGGCCCGGCTGCGCCACCTTGGTCACCACGCGCCGCCGGCTGCCGGGCCTGTGCGGGGCGCGGGCGATCCCGGTGCCGTCACTGTCCACAGAGGACGCCTGGGCACTGCTGGCGGCGATCGCGGGCGAGGCGCGGCTGCGGGCGGAACCCGAAGCGGCGCAACGGCTTCTCGAGCACTGCGCCGGGCTCGCGCTCGCCGTCCGGATCGCCGGCGTCAAACTCGCGACGCGGCCGGACCGGCGCGTCGGCGACCTCGCGGCGCGGCTCGCCGACGACCGCCGCCGGCTCGACGAGCTGACCGCCGGCGACCTCGGCGTCCGCGCCGCGGTGACGTCGGCGCTGCGGGAGCGGTCCGCCGCCGACGTGGCGCTGCTGCGGCAGCTCGCCGCCTTCGGCGCCGCCGTCCCGGATTGGTGTGCCGCGGCCCTGCTCGACCGGTCCGTCGACGAAGCCCGTGACCGCCTCGACGACCTGGCCGCCGCGCACCTGGCCTGCCCGGCCGGGCCGCGGTGGGCGGTGGCCCCGTTCGTGCGCCTGGTGCTGGCCGAACGGCAGGCGGACACCGATCAGGCCGCGGTGCGCCGGGCGTGCGAGGTCGCGCTGGCCTACGCCGAGCACGCCCGTGGCCGTCCGGCACCCGGCCTGCCGAAGCCGGATCCGGCGATCGCCCGCCGGATCGCCGCCGACCCGGCGGCCTGGGCGGCCGAGGAGACCGGCCACCTCGCCGCCGCCGTCCGGCTGGCGGGCGCCCACGGCTGGCACGAGCTGACCGAACGGCTCGCCGACGCCTGCACCGCGCTGGCGGGCACCCCGTGGCTCGGCCACGCCGCCCACGCGGTGTCCGTGCTCGGGCTGGCCGCGGCCCGCCGCCGCCGCGACCCGCGCGCGGAGGCGGAGAAGCTCCACAACCTCGGCACGGTCCACTGGCAGCACGGTCACTGGCACCGGGCCCGGACCTACTTCGTCATGGCCGAGCAGCGCTACCGGGCCCTGGCCGACCCGCAGGGCACCGGCGCGGTGCTGGCCGCGCTCGCCGACGTCCACCTCGACGGCGGTGACCCGCGCGCCGCCGAGGCCGAGCTGCGGGAAGCACTGGGGCTGCTGCGCGAGTGCGGGGACCGCCGCGGGCAGGCGGCCGCGGCGGCGCAGCTGGGCTCGCTGGCCGAGGACGTCGGCGACGTGCGGCGCGCGGTCGAAAGCTTCGAGGTGAGCATGCTGCTGGCGCAGGACTGCGACGACGGCCGCGGGCACGACCACGCCGCCAAGCGCTACGCCGACGTCCTGCGCCGGCACGGCGGCCAGGCCCAGGCGGCCGACCTGCTCACCGGCGCGCTCGGCGGCGCCGTCCGCACCCGCGAACGGCACTGGGAGGCGCACGTCCTGCGCAGCCTCGGCGACCTGCACACCGACGCCGGGGAAGTGGCCGACGGACACGGCTTCCTGACCCGGTCGCTGGCACTGTTCGAGCAGATCGGGCACCGGCACGCCGCCGCTTACACCCACCGCAGCCTCGCCGAGGCCCGCCGCCGCGCGGGCGACCCGGCGGGCGCGCGACGGCACCTGCTGCTCGCGCTGGAGGTGTTCCGGGAGCTGCGCGACCGCCGCGGCGCCGGGTACGCCCTGCTCAGCCTGGGGCGGACGCAGGCCGAGGACGGTGCCGGCGGCGAAGCGGAGCGGCTGCTGCGCACCTCGGCCGGCCTGTTCCGGGAGCTCGGGTTCCCGCTGTGGGAACTGCGCGCGCTGCGCGATCTCAACGCCGTCACCAGCGCATCCCCGGACCGCGACCGGACTCGTGAAGTCTTGGCGAAGATCAGGACCTGAGCCCGGCCGCACCCGGCGCGCGTCCGCGGCGTTTGGCGAAGTTATGGCCGGCCCGATTTGGCTCACCGGCGTTCGGATCGTCACAGGCGAGGAGACAAGTCATGCCGGGACAACGGATGCTGGCGCGGGTGGCACTGGGACTGGCCGCCGCCGCGGCGACGGCGGTGTTCGCGACCATCGGCACCGCGTCGGCGAGCGTCGAGGTCACCAAGCTCACCCAGGCGCAGGCCGCGTCGCAGCTGTCCGCGGCCGGGGTGACGCACTCCTCGAGCGGCGGCTGCACCGACCGCAACAACTCGACGTGCACGTCGTATGAGCAGATCAACCAGAGCACGGTCAGCGGGGTCATCACCCTGAAGCGGGCCAGCGGCTGTGCCATCAACATCACCGGCGGCACCGAGACCGGGCACGCGTCCGGCACCTACAGCCACTGGAACGGCTACAAGGTGGACATCGCGCACAACAGCTGCATCGACGCCTACGTCAAGAACAGCTTCAGCTACGCGGGCGTGCGCGGCGACGGCTACCCGCAGTGGAAGGCGGCGTCCGGCAACCTCTACTGCGACGAGGGCAACCACTGGGACATCACGTACTACACCTGCGGTTGCTGACCGCGCCGGGGCCTGCCGGCACGAGGGCGGCGGGCAGGCCCCGGTTACCGCGTGCGACGGCCGGGTACCTCTCCGGGTGGAGGTGAGGAGATGACATCCCATCGCACCCCGGCCGCGCCGCGCCGCACGGCGGTGATCGGCGCGGCCGCCGGACTGGTCCTGCTGGCCGGGCTCTACCTGGTCATGGCGCCGTGGCTCACCGGCTTCGGTGGCGCGGGCGTCCTGGCGCTGAGCGACACCCTCGTCGGCCTGGTCCTCATCGCGCTGGCGATCGCGCGCACGGCCACCCGCAGGCTCGCACTGATCGGCTGGGTGGTCCCGGTCCTCGGCGCGTGGGCCGCCGTCTCGCCGTGGTTGCTCCGGCACGCCGGGGAAACCACGCCGTCGACCGGCGCGCTGATCGGCAACGTCGTCGCCGGCCTCGTGGTCGTCGTGGCCGGTGTCGCGCTGGTGCGCCGGG
Source organism: Amycolatopsis mediterranei (assembly GCF_026017845.1). NCBI lineage: Bacteria > Bacillati > Actinomycetota > Actinomycetes > Pseudonocardiales > Pseudonocardiaceae > Amycolatopsis > Amycolatopsis mediterranei. The sequence continues at coordinate 6,140,325 of NZ_CP100416.1, read as the reverse complement.
TCAGTTCCTGATCAGCAGCCAGTCGCCAGGGCCGCCACCCGGCTGGTACGGGCTGTCGGCCCGTTTCGCGACGACGCCGGGCAGGCCGTGCTGGCGGCTGGCGCCCGCGACGGCCTCGCCGCCGCCCAGGTAGTACCGCGGGACCTGCCAGTGCCGGTCCTCGATCGGCAAGCCGTCGAGCAGCTCCCGGCGCTTCGTGTACGGCAGCTCGAGCGTCGCCCGGCCCTCGAGGTGCAGGACGTCGGAAGCGAAGTAGAAGACCGGGCAGCTGGCCTTGAGCCGCTTGGCGGCGGCACCGTCGGCCCGGCGGCGCTCGTCGAGGCCGTCCGGGTCGGGCTTGCCGTCCTTGACCACGACGACTTCGCCGTCCAGCAGCACTTCCGTGGACCCGAGCTGCTCGCCCAGCTTGTGCAGCTCGGGATAGCGCGCCGTGACGTCGGCGCCGGTTTCGTCGTGCGCGGTGACGCGGCCGCCGCACACCAGCAGCATCGTGCGCAGGCCGCCCCAGGCGAATTCGTAGGCCCACTCGTCGTCGTCCGCGGGCAGCTCGCCCGGGACCGCCGTCATCGGCTCGACGAACTCGGGCGCGTCTTCGTGGCCGGGTTCGGCGGGGTCGAGGCGCCGCAGGGTCCAGTCGCGGTCGTCTTCGTCGTGCCGGTTGGTGAACAGGTACTTGCCGCGCGCGCGTTCGCCGTGGAAGACCACCTCGACCTTGTGGTCGTTCCAGTGCAGGGTTTCGTACTTCCCGGTGTCCCACACGGTCATCCGGCCGCCGCCGTACTCGCCCGCGGGGATCTCGCCGGAGAAGGTCAGGTACTCCATGGGGTGGTCTTCGGTGTGCACGGCGAGCCGCGGCACGCCGGGGGAGAGCGGCAGGCCCTTCGGCACCGCCCACGACACGAGCACCCCGTCGCGTTCCAGCCGGAAGTCCCAGTGCAGCCGGGTGGCGTGGTGCTCCTGGATGACGAAGAGGTCGTTGTCCCCGGGGGCGGGCGGGCCGTCCGGCCAGGGCTCGGAGGTGCGGTCGCGAGCGCGCTTGCCGCGGTATTCCTCGAGTTTGTCGGCCATGGCCGCCCCGGTACCCCTTCCGCTCGAAGAGCTTCCAGGGTACCGGGGCGACGGCTCAGTCGGTTTCCGCCATGGCTTCGGCGAACTGCGCCGCGTACAGCCGCGCGTAGGCACCCCCGCTGTGCAGCAGCGTTTCGTGATCGCCCTGCTCGACGATGCGGCCCTGCTCCATCACCAGGATCACGTCCGCGTCGCGGATCGTCGAGAGGCGGTGCGCGATGACGAAGCTCGTGCGCCCGCTGCGCAGCGAGTTCATCGCCCGCTGGATCAGCACCTCGGTGCGGGTGTCGACCGAGCTGGTCGCCTCGTCGAGGATGAGGATCACCGGCTTGGCCAGGAACGCCCGCGCCACCGTGATCAGCTGCTTCTCACCCGCGCTGACCGTGCCGCCCTCGTCGTCGAGCACCGTCTCGTAGCCGTCCGGCAGTGTCCGGACGAAGCGGTCCACGTACGTCGCCTGTGCCGCCTCGATGATCTCCTCACGGGTCGGGTCGTCCGCGCCGTAGGCGATGTTCTCCGCGATCGTGCCGCCGAACAGCCACGCGTCCTGCAGCACCATGCCGGTCTGGTCGCGCAGCTCTTCGCGGTTCATCTTCGCGATGTCGACGCCGTCGAGCGTGATGCGCCCGCTGTCGAGCTCGTAGAAACGCATCAGCAGGTTGACCAGCGTCGTCTTCCCCGCACCGGTCGGGCCGACGATCGCCACCGTCTGACCGGGTTCGACGGTCAGCGAGAGGTCTTCGATCAGCGGCTTCTCCGGCAGGTAGCGGAACGAGACGTCCTGGAACTCGACGCGCCCGCGGATCTCGGACGGCCGCTCCGGGTGCGCCGGCTCCGGGGCCTGCTCCTCGGCGTCGAGCAGCGCGAACACCCGCTCGGCCGACGCGACCCCGGACTGCAGCAGGTTCGCCATGCTGGCGATCTGCGTCACCGGCTGGCTGAACTGGCGCGAGTACTGGATGAACGCCTGCACCTCGCCCAGCGTCAGGTTGCCCGACGCGACGCGCAGCGCGCCGATCACCGCCACCAGCACGTAGCTCAGGTTGCCGATGAACATCATCGCCGGCTGGATCATCCCGGAGATGAACTGCGCCTTGAAGCTCGCCTGGTACAGCGTTTCGTTCTGCTTGTCGAAGATCGCCGCGGACTCGTCGCGGCGGCCGAACACCTTGACCAGCGAGTGCCCGGTGTACATCTCCTCGACGTGGGCGTTCAGCTTCCCGGTCGTCGACCACTGCTTGATGAAGTTCGGCTGCGCCCGCTTCCCGACCTTCGCCGCCACGACCGCCGACAGCGGGACCGTGAGCAGCGCGATCAGCGCCAGCAGCGGCGAGATCAGGAACATCATGATCAGCACGCCGAGCACCGTCAGCAGCGACGAGACGATCTGCGACAGCGTCTGCTGCAGCGACTGCGCCAGGTTGTCGATGTCGTTGGTGACGCGGGAAAGCACCTCGCCGCGCGGCTGGCGGTCGAAGTACTTCAGCGGCAGGCGGGCGAACTTGTCCTCGATCTCCTGGCGCAGCCGGTAGACCGCCTGCTGCACCAGGGTCGTCGTCAGCCGGGCCTGGACGAGCCCGAAGAACGACGAGATGACGAACAGCGCCAGCACGGTCAGCAGGATCTGGCCGACCTTGTCGAAGTCGATGCCGACGCCGGGCACGAGGTCGACCCGGCTGTAGATGTCGGCGAGCGTGCCGTCGCCGCGGGCCCGCAGCCCGGCGACGATCTGCTCCTTGGTGACCCCCGGCGGCACCTGCTTGCCGAGCACGCCGGCGAGGATGGCGTCGGTGGCCTGGCCGAGGATCTTCGGCCCGATCACGGTCAGCGTGACGCTGGCCGCGCCGAGCGCCAGGACGGCGATCAGGATGGCCCGCTGCGGTCGCAGCAGCTGCAGCAGCCGTTTGAGGGAACCCTTGAAGTCCAGGGCCTTTTCCGCCGGCGCGCCGCCGCTCATCCAGCGGGCCGCCGGTCCGCCGGCCGCGGCACCGGTGTTCTTGTGCCGTTGCGCGGTCGGCCGTTCCCCGGCGTCGGTGACGGCGGCTTCGGGCGATTCGGTGGTACTCACGCCGCCTCCTCGCTGGCGCTCGGCGGCGCCGCGAGCGGCACTGCTGTGTCTATTGCGGACCTCGCAGGCTCGGTCACGCGGCCTCCTGTTCGGTGAGCTGGGACAGCACGATCTCCCGGTAGGTTTCGTTGCCGTCCATGAGTTCGTGGTGGGTGCCGGTGCCGACGACGCGGCCCTCGTCGAGGACGATGATCCGGTCGGCGCCCCGGATCGTGCTGACCCGCTGGGCCACGATGACCACCGTCGCGTCCGCGGTTTCGGACACCAGTGCCCGGCGCAGGGCCGCGTCGGTCGCGTAGTCGAGCGCCGAGAACGAGTCGTCGAACAGGTAGATCTCCGGTTTGTGCACCAGCATCCGGGCGATCGCGAGCCGCTGCCGCTGGCCGCCCGAGACGTTCGTGCCGCCCTGGGCGATCGGCGCGTCGAGGCCACCGGCCATCGCTTCGACGAAGTCCTTGCCCTGGGCCACTTCCAGCGCGTGCCACAGCTCTTCGTCCGTCGCGTCCGGGTTGCCGTAGCGCAGGTTGCTCGCGACCGTCCCGCCGAACAGGTACGGCTTCTGCGGCACCAGCCCGACCGCGCGGGCGAGCACCGCCGGGTCGAGGTCGCGCACGTCGACGCCGTCGACCTTCACCGTGCCGCGGGTGGCGTCCATCAGCCGCGGGATCAGGTTCAGCAGCGTGGTCTTGCCCGTGCCGGTCGACCCGATCACGGCGGTGGTCTCGCCCGGCCGCCCGATCAGCGAAATGTCGCACAGCACCGGCTTTTCCGCGCCGGGGTAGCGGAACTCCACGCCGGAGAGCTCCAGGTGCCCGTGCACCGCGCCCGGGCGGATCGGCGACACCGGCGGGCGGACGCTCGACTCGGTGTCGAGCACCTCGCTGATCCGCTCGGCGCTGACCTCCGCGCGCGGCACCATCATGAACATGAACGTGGCCATCATGACGGCCATCAGGATCTGCAGCAGGTAGGACAGGAACGCCGTCATGGCGCCGATCTGCATGCTGCCGGAATCGATCCGCTGGCCGCCGAACCACAGCACGGCGACGCTGGACACGTTCATCACCAGCATCACGATCGGGAACATCAGCGCCATCAGCCGCCCGACCCGCAGCGACACGGTGAGCAGCTCGTCGTTCGCGACGTCGAAGCGCTGCCGTTCGTGCTTGTCCCGAACGAACGCGCGAATGACCCGGATGCCCATGATCTGCTCGCGCAGGATCTGGTTGATCCGGTCGATCCGGACCTGCATCAGCCGGAACGCGGGGCGCATCTTGGCGATGATGACCCCGACCGAAACCGCGAGCACGGGCACGATCACCAGCAGCAGCGAGGACAGCGGCACGTCGAGGTTGAGCGCCAGGATGATGCCGCCGACGCACATGATCGGCGCGGACACCATCAGCGTCAGCGTCATCAGGACCAGCATCTGGACCTGCTGGACGTCGTTGGTGGTGCGGGTGATCAGCGATGGCGTGCCGAACTGGCCGACCTCGCGGGCCGAGAAGTCCTGCACCCGGTGGAAGACGCCGGCGCGGATGTCCCGGCCGATCGCCATCGCCGTGCGGGCACCGAAGTACACCGCGCCGATCGAGCCGGCGATCTGGGCCACCGTGACGGCGAGCATCATCGCGCCGACCCGCAGGATGTAGGGCATGTCGCCCTTGATCAGGCCGTTGTCGACGATGTCGGCGTTCAGCGTCGGCAGGTAGAGCATGGCGATCGTCTGCACGAGCTGCAGCAGGACGATCACCCAGAGCGTGCCCCGGTACGGGCGCAGATGGCTGCGCAGGAGCTTGACTAGCACAACGATTCCCCCAGTGGAGTGGTGGTGTTCGGTTCGGGTTGCCGGGCAAGACCGCCGGTGAGGGTCGGCATCCCGGCGGCCAGCTCGTCCAGCAGCCGCTCCAGGGTCGGCAGGAGCGGTTCGCCTTCGGTGAACCAGTTGACGAAGGCGACGCGGACGGCGCTTTCCACCGAGGAGGCCATGAGCCGGCACAGCAGGTGGTCCACACCGCCCACCCGTTTCGCGATCGTTTCGGCGAGGACCCGCTCGACCGCCGCGTGGGCGTTGAGGAACTCACCACGCAGCATGAGCTGGCCCATCAGCTCCCGGATACGCGCAACATACGCGCGATCCGGCTCGCCATCACGTGAATATTGCTCCAGCACCGCCTGTTTGACGGACTCCCAGAGCGGCTCGCCCTCCGGCCGGTCGAGCAGGGCTTCGCGCATCCCCTCGTGGCGGTCGACGACCAGCGAGCAGACCGCCTGCTCCTTGCTGGAAAAGTAGTTGTTGAACGTGCGGGGGGAGACGCCCACCTCGGTGGCGATGTCCTCCACCCGGACGTTCTCCAGCCCCCGCTCCAGCGTGAGCCGCAGCGCGGCCTGCGCGAGCGCCCGGCGGGCTTCGCGCTTCTTGCGCTCCCGGAGGGTCAGCTTCGGTGGTTCTTCCGGCGGCATGAACGGAGTGTAGCGAAAAACTTGCGTGCCCCGCAAAAAACTGCGTGGCCCGCAAATTTGGGACGAATCGGGCACGACCTGGGATTTCGGGGTCAGGGCCCGCCTCAGCTGCGCGTTCGACGATCGTGTGCGCTCTGTTGCGACCCGCAATTTGCAAAATTGCACCGAATGGCCTAATTCGCTGCGCTCACCAGCGGCGACGCTCCGAATTCGTGATCACGCAGGGCGATCGCGCGGGGACCGGCTGTGGACATCCCACGAACCTTTCTGCTTGCATGTCCCGCGTCGCCGCCGCGTGGGCCGGCGCAGCATCCGCACCTCAGCACGGAAGAAGTGGGACCACATGGCGAGCCGGGCCCGGGAACTCCTGGATCGATCACGCGTCCTGCTGGACCGCTCGCGGGTCGCCGCCGCGCAGTTCCTCACCGCGCCGCCGAAGCACCCCGGGTACGCGCCGCCCGCGGCCGGGCCGGCGATCACCGAGCTGCCGCGGCCGGAGCCGGTGGCAGCGCCGTCCGGCGAAGGGGTGCTGGCCGAGATCTGCGCCAGCGTCGCCCTGCGTGATCTCAACCTGCTCGACCAGCTCCTCGCGCGGCTGGAGGAGCTGGAAGCGGGGGAGGAGGACCACCACCGCCTCGCCGAGCTCTACCAGCTCGACCACCTCGCCACGCGGTTGCGGCGCAACGCCGAGAACCTGCGGGTGCTCGCCGGGCAGGACACCGCCGACGACGCCGCCCGCGCGACCTCGGTGCTCGACCTCATGCGCGAGGCGATGTCGTCGATCAACCACTACGCCCGGATCACCATCGGCCGCGTGGTCAACCTCGGCGTCGTCGGCTTCGCCGCGGAAGACCTGGGCCGGGTGCTGGCCGAGCTGTTCGACAACGCCGCCAACCAGTCCTCGCCGAGTTCGCCGGTGCACGTCAGCGCGCACCTGACCGAGCAGGGGAGCGTGCTCGTCCGGATCGAGGACGAGGGCATCGGCATCCCGGCCGACCGCGTCGGGGACCTCAACGCGCGCCTGGCCGCGGGCGGCGACCTCGACGACGCCGCGGCGCGGCACATGGGGCTCGCCGTGGTCGCGCGCCTGGCCGCCCGGCACGGTGTCACCGTGCGGCTGGACCGGCGCAGCCCGCACGGAACGGTCGCTACCGTGCTGCTGCCCACCGGGGTTGTCACCGAGCTCGCCGAGCACGCGTGGTCGGGCACCCGGACCGTGTTCAGTTCGGGGGTTCGGGTGGCGGAGCCCCCGAAGCGGGGCGGAGCCCCGGATAGCACCGTCAGCGCCGAACCGGCCGAGGCCGGGGCCGGTCGCGAGCCGGCCACCGTCGGCGGGTTGCCGCGCCGCCGGGCCGGCACCTTCTCCCGGGAGACGCCGGAGCCGGTGGCACCGCGCAAGCCCAGCCCGCGGCCCCGCCCGATCGCCGCGGGGACCGTCGGCGGGACCACGGCGAACGGCCTGCCGCGCCGCGTGCCCGGCAGCATCCGCGGGGCCGCCCCGGAACCACCACCGCCGCCGCCACCCCCGCCCGGCGAGACCACCGCGACCGGGCACGAGCGGCTGCTCGCCGACCTCGGTGCGTTCGCCGACGGCGAGCAGGCGGCGCTCGCGGAGAACCGCACCCGGCAGGACGAGACGCCCGGAGGAACCGCCCGGTGAGCGCCCCCCACCCGGCCACGGCGAACTTCGCCTGGCTGCTCGACGACTTCGTGCGCAAGGTCCACGGCGTCAGCCACGCGCTCATCATGAGCGTGGACGGCTTCCCGCTCACCGCTTCGGACTCGGTCGGCGAGGCCGAGGCCGAACAGCTCGCCGCGATCGCCAGCGGCCTGCTCTCGCTGGCCGGCAACAGCGCGGCGCTGTTCGGGAAGGGCGCCTGCGAGCAGATCATCATCCGGCTGACCCACGGCTACTTCCTGTTCATGGGCATCGGGTCCGGTGCCGGGCTCGCGGTGCTGACCTCGGGCGAGGCGGACATGAAGGTGGTCGCCTACGAGATGACCCAGTTCATCACCAACGCCGGCCACGCGCTCACCCCCGAGGTGCGCGCGGAGCTGCGTCAGGTGCTGACCGCCCGCCGGCCCCGGATGTGACGCCCGTGCCTGACGAATCTTTTGGGGGTCCGGGTGGCGGAGCCCCCGGCCCGGGGCGGAGCCCCGGTTCGTCCCAGTCTTTCGGGGGTCCGGGTGGCGGAACCCCCGGCCCGGGGCGGAGCCCCGGTTCGTCCCAGTCTTCCTGGGGTCCGCGCGGCGGAGCTCCCGGCCCGGGGCGAAGTCCCGGATCGCCCGACGAGGATGTGATGCCCGTGCCTGCAGTGTCCACGTCGGACACCCCGTTGCCGCGCCGGAGCCGCCGGATCCGCGCGTACGCGCTCACCGGCGGTCGCACCGGCACGCGCCACCAGCTGCTGGTGGAGACGCTGATCTCGGTACCGCGCTACGACCCCGCGCTGAGCGACACGCTCATGCCGGAGTCGCGCGCGCTCTACGAACGCGCCCGGTCACGGTGCTCGGTCGCCGAGCTGTCGGTCGGGCTGGACCTGCCGCTGGGTGTGGTGCGGGTGCTGCTCGGCGACCTCGCCACCCAGGGCGCGGTGTTCGTGCACCCCACCGCACACGCCTACCACCACGACACCAACGTGCTCGAGAGGATCCTTGATGGGCTCAAGCGGCTCCCCGCCTGAGGGCGATCTGCTGACGATCTCCGCGAAGATCGTCGTCGCCGGGGGCTTCGGTGTCGGCAAGACCACGTTCGTCGGCGCGGTGTCGGAAGTGCCGCCGATGAGCAACGAGGCGTGGATGACCGAGGCCGGGGAAGGCATCGACGAGATCCCGCCGGGCGGCAAGTCGACCACGACCGTCGCCATGGACTTCGGCCGGATCACCCTGCGCCCGGACCTGCTGCTGTACCTGTTCGGCACGCCGGGGCAGGCGCGGTTCTGGTTCCTGTGGGACGACCTGAGCCGCGGCGCGCTCGGCGCGGTCGTGCTGGTCGACACCAGCCGGATCGACGAGTCGTTCGCGGCGATCAACTACTTCGAGAACGACTCGGAGCTGCCGTTCGTCGTGGCGGTCAACCAGTTCGAGGGCAAGCCGGTGCACGACCTCGACGAGGTGCGCGACGCCCTCGCCCTCGACGCGAGCGTCCCGCTGGTCACCTGCGACGCCCGCGACCGCGCGTCGACGATCGCCACCCTGACCGAACTGGTCGGTCACACGCTGTCGCTGGCGGTGCTCTCCGGTCCGGTGGGCCGCGAGCTCGCCGGCAGCGCCCCGCACGCCTGAATCCCTGCACGTCTCAGCCCCGGAAGGTGAAGAGCTCAATGCGCAAGGTCCTGGTCGTGGGCGCCGGGCAGTCCGGCCTGCAGCTGGCCCTCGGGCTGCAGGCGCAGGACTACGACGTCACCGTGATGTCCGCGCGGACGCCGGAGGAGATCCGGTCCGGGCGGGTGATGTCGACGCAGTGCATGTTCCACGACGCGCTGGAGCACGAGCGCGACCTCGGGATCAACCTGTGGGAGGCCGAGACGGTCGACGTCGAAGGCATCGGTATCTCGGTGGCCGCGCCGGACGGCGGCCGCGCGCTCGACTGGTTCGCCGAACTCGACCAGCCCGCCCAGTCGGTCGACCAGCGGGTCAAGATGGCCGGCTGGCTGGAGCTGTTCGAAGACCGCGGCGGCAAGCTCGTCATCCACGGCGTGATGACCTCCGAGCTGGACGCGCTGTCCCGGCTGTACGACCTGGTGATCATCTCGGCCGGCAAGGGCGAGCTGGTCCAGCTGTTCGACCGCGTGCCCGAACGCTCGCCGTTCACGCGGCCGATGCGCGCGCTTTCGCTGGTCTACGCCCATGGCGTCGGCCGGCGCCCGGAGCACCCGGACAAGATGGGGGTGCGGTTCAACATCGTGCCCGGCGTCGGCGAGCTGTTCATGATCCCGGCGTACACGCTGAGCGGGAACTGCGACATCCTCTTCTTCGAAGGCGTGCCCGGCGGCCCGCTGGACTGCTTCGACGACCACCCGGGCCCGGACGAGCACTTCCGGCGCGTGCTGGACCTGATGCGGCAGTTCGTGCCGTGGGAGTACGACCGCTGCCGCGACGCGGAGCTGACCGACGCCAAGGCGACGCTGGCCGGCGGCTACCCGCCGGTGGTCCGCCACCCGGTCGGCACCCTGCCGGGCGGGGCGATCGTGCTGGGCATGGCCGACGTCGTGGTGGCGAACGACCCGATCACCGGGCAGGGCTCGAACAACGCGAGCCACTGCGCGGCGACCTACCTCGACGCGATCGTCTCCCACGGTGACCGGCCGTTCGACGCGGCGTGGATGGAAGCGACGTTCGAGCGCTACTGGGCGTACGCCCGGCACGTGACCGAATGGACCAATGCGCTCCTCCTGCCGCCGCCCCCGCACGTGCTCCAGATCCTCGGCGTGGCCGGGCAGAATCCCGCGGTGGCCCGGCGGTTCGTGAACGGATTCACCGATCCGGCCGACTTCCAGCACTGGTTCATGGATCCGGCGCTTTGGGAGAAATACCTGGCAGAGGTCTAGATCAGACTGTCGTCGAGGGACGATTCGGGTTACGGTTGTCACGTAGCGTGAAGGCGGACCTCGGAGGTACTGGGCATGCGGGCGATGTGGAAGGGCTCGGTGTCCTTCGGGCTGGTCAGCATTCCGATCCAGATGTACGCGGCCACCGAGAACAAGAACGTCTCCCTGCGCCAGGTGCACGAGGCCGACGGCGGCCGCATCCAGTACAAGCGGTTCTGCACGATCGACGGCCAGGAAGTGCCCTACGCCGAGATCGCCAAGGGCTACGAGCTGCCCGACGGCGAGATGGTGGTGATCACCGACGCGGAGATGGCGGAGCTGCCGCTGTCCACCCAGCGCACGATCGACGTGCTGGAGTTCGTGCCGCTCGAGTCGATCGACCCGATCCAGTACGACCGGACCTACTACCTGGAGCCGCAGAAGAACGCGGTCAAGCCGTACGTCGTGCTGCGGGACGCGCTGCACAAGTCGAGCCAGGTGGCCATCGCGAAGGTCGCGGTCCGGCAGCGGGAGAGCATGGCGGTGCTGCGCGTGCACGCCGACGTGCTGGTGATGACGACGATCCTGTGGCCGGACGAGGTCCGCGAGCCCGACTTCCCGTTCCTGCGCGACGACCCGCCGCAGATCCGGCCCCAGGAGCTCACCATGGCCGGATCGCTGATCGACTCGCTGGCCGAGCCGGTGTTCGAGCCGGAGAAGTACCACGACCACTACCGCGAGGCCCTGGAAGAGATGATCGAGGCCAAGGTCGCCGGCGACGAGACGACCAAGCCCGCGGCGGTCACCGCCAAGGCCGACGTCGTCGACCTGATGGCGGCCCTGCAGGCCAGTGTGGACGCCGCGAAGAAGTCTCGTCAGTCCTCTTCGGAGGCGTCCGAAGAGGACGCCGAACCGGCGAAGAAGAAGCCGGCGGCCCGCAAGCGGGCGCCGAAGCCCGCCTGAGCCGCGCCGGTCATGGAGTGTGCTTCCTGTGACGCCGGGATCGATCACTGCCACGGCACGCTGGTGGTGCACCCGGACGGTGGATTCGCCGAGTGCACCGATCCGGCCTGTGAGGACGGTGACCGCGTCCGCCACGGGCTGATCGTCGACTGCCGGGGTGTCGGCGGCGGGTGCGGCTGTACCGCCGCGCCGCGGAAAACCCTGCTGCGCCAAGCTTCCTGAGCCTCCCGCCAGGATCCGGGCAGGCCTTCCCGGCCGGGTGCCACGCCCGCCGGGGAGGTTTGCACGGCGTTCGATCGGCGTCAAGGCGATCACACGATCGTGTATGCAGCTGTGTACAGGGGCTTGGCGATGTGCTAACACTAACGGGGTCCTTCGGCTCTCCCTCCCCCTCGGAGCCGGAGGACCCTTTTTTTCCAGGCGCACGAGCCGGTGCCGGCCCGCATCGGACCCGACGTGGTGGCGGGCGGTGCGGGCGATCGCGATTTCCTTTTTCGCGCTCGCGATTTACGTGACCGAGGAGGCCCTCAGTTTGTTTTTAACCGAATTCGCGGCGGGTTTTGCAGTGCGCTTACCTTTCCGCGGTCCGGGGGTGGCGGCCGAAGACGGCCGAACGGCCTGGCGCGAGCCAGCATTGCTGCTGACGCGCACCAGGCCGCGGCAAGTCTCGGGATCAGTACCAGTGCGCCCGGCCACCGATCCGGCGGCCGGTGCCGCCCAGGATGGCCAGTGCCACGCCGGCCACCGCGAGAATAATACCGATGGTGTACAGCACCGGGATGCCCACGATGAACCCGATGACAAGGAGAATCACACCGAGAATGATCACTTGACACACTCCTTCGCATGAGACCCGGCCCGGCTCCGTGCCGTCCGGGCGGATGCGCTCTCGACGGGAGGATGGCCAGTTTCCGGATAAACCAAACTACGGCGAATGGAGCAATCTCGGATCAGTACCGATAGTGATCGAGCTTGTACGGACCTGCGACGTCCACGCCGATGTAGTCGGCCTGCGCCTTCGTGAGCTTGGTGAGCTTCACCCCGAGGGCGTCGAGGTGCAGGTGGGCCACCTTTTCGTCGAGGTGCTTCGGCAGCCGGTGGACGTCCGTGGCGTACTCGCCGGGCTTGGTGAACAGCTCGATCTGCGCGATCGCCTGGTTGGTGAACGAGTTCGACATCACGAAGGACGGGTGCCCGGTTGCATTGCCGAGGTTCATCAGGCGCCCCTCGGACAGCACGATGATCGCGTGGCCGTCCGGGAAGGTCCACTCGTGCACCTGCGGCTTGATCTCCTTCTTCACGACGCCCGGCAGCTTCGCCAGCCCGGCCATGTCGATCTCGTTGTCGAAGTGCCCGACGTTCGCGACGATGGCGTTGTGCTTCATCCGGCTCATCTGCTCCGCCGAGATGATGCCGAAGTTGCCGGTCGTGGTGATGAAGATGTCGGCCGTCTCGACGACGTCGTCCAGCTCCACCACGTCGAGCCCGTCCATCGCCGCCTGCAGCGCGCAGATCGGGTCGATCTCGGTGACCGAGACCCGCCCGCCCTGGCCGCGCAGCGCCTCGACCGCGCCCTTGCCGACGTCGCCGTAGCCGCAGACGAGCACGCGCTTGCCGCCGATCATGACGTCGGTGGCCCGGTTCAGGCCGTCCACAAGGGAGTGCCGGATGCCGTACTTGTTGTCGAACTTGGACTTCGTCACCGAGTCGTTGACGTTCATCGCCGGGAAGAGCAGCTCGCCGTCCTTGGCGAGCTTGTAGAGCCGCTTGACGCCGTTGGTCGTCTCCTCGGTGACGCCGCGGATCTCCTTGGCCATCCGGGTGAAGCGGTCACCGTCGGCCGCCAGGCTCGCGCGGAGGGTTTCGAGGACGATCCGGTACTCCTCCGGGTCCTCTTCGGACGGCTGCGGGACCGCGCCCGCCGCCTCGAACTCGACTCCCTTGTGGACGAGCAGGGTGGCGTCGCCGCCGTCGTCGAGGATCATGTTCGGGGCCTGCCCGCCGGGGAAGGCGAAGAGCAGGTCGGTGCACCACCAGTACTCTTCGAGGGTCTCGCCCTTCCACGCGAACACCGAGGTGCCCGCCGGGGCGTCGACGGTGCCCTCCGGGCCGACGACGACCGCCGCGGCGGCCTCGTCCTGGGTGGAGAAGATGTTGCAGGACACCCAGCGCACCTGCGCGCCGAGCGCCACCAGGGTCTCGATGAGCACGGCGGTCTGGACGGTCATGTGCAGCGACCCGGCGATGCGGGCGCCCTTCAGCGGCTGCGCGGTGGCGTACTCGCGGCGGATCGCCATCAGGCCGGGCATCTCGTGCTCGGCCAGCCGCAGCTGGGTGCGGCCGGCGTCGGCCAGCGAGAGGTCGGCCACGGCGAAGTCGAGGCCGTTCGAGTTCTGCAGTTTGTCACTCATGCTTCGATGCACTCCGGGGTTCGTCGGCGAACCGCTCGGGAGGCAGCACGGAAGTCCGTGCGGACAACGGAAAAGGCACCTCCCTCGCGGGAGGCGCCCTTGGAGTCGTGATCGGCGGGCCGAGCGTGGCGGAAAGGATTCCGTCGCAGCGCCTCTCGGCCCCCGCCCAGGATGGCAAAGCCGCCGCGAGGCTGTCAAGCGAGCGAACGGGCCATGAGAATGTCGTCGACGTCCTGGCCGTCGATGCGGAATTCGCCCCGCAGCACGCCTTCCACGACGAACCCGCACCGCTCGTAGACCCGCCGGGCACCGGTGTTGTGACCCAGTACGCGCAGCGTCACCTTGCGCGCGCCGCGCTGCCGCGCTTCGGCCACGGCGGCGTCGACGAGCCGCCGCGCGATGCCGAGCCGCTGCCGCTCCGGGTCGACGGCGAGCCCGCCGATCACCGCCACGTGCCGGTGGGCGGGGATGCCGAACCCTTCGCCGAGCCGGACGTACCCGGCGACGGCGCCGCCGTGCTCGGCGACGAGGACGTCTTCGGGCCGGGTGCCGTCGTCGAAGAACGGCGTGCCGGGCGGCGGCGCGGGAGCGGGGGAGACGGCCGGGGTCCACGTGCGTTCGTCGAGCCTCGCGAGTGCGGCCTCGTCGTCGGCGCGGGCGGTCCGGATCGTGATCACCCGGGCATCCTGGCGGAAGCCGGCGCCGGGGGCGAGGGGAATTCAGAGCAGGTGCGCCCGCCGCCAGATGCCTTCCGAGCGGCCGCCGATCAGGCCCGCCTCGCGCAGGAACGGCACGATCTTCTCGGCCATCCAGCGCCGCGTCCGGTGGAAGTGCGGGTTCGCCAGCGCTGCGGCGCGGCCCTCCCTCGGGTCGATGCCGACGCTGCGGTAGATCCGCGCGTCGACCATGCTGTCGATCACGCCGAACGCCACCAGTGCGGTCCGGAGGCGGTGCCGCTGCAGGGCCGCCTTCGACAGCTTCGGCGTCTCGCGCAGCACCTCCTCCTTCGCGAAGCGGACGTGCCGGGCCTCTTCGACCACGTGGATGCGGTTGACCGAGCGGATCAGCGGCTGGATGCCGTCGTCGTCCATCATCGACCGCTGGAGCCGGTCGGTGGTCTCCTCCGCGACCAGCACGCTGGCGAACATCGACGGGCCGGCGGCGGTCGCGCCGAACACCTTCGCGGCGCGGTGGACCACCTTCGGGACGCCGTAGCGCGGGACGCCGAGCCGCTGCGCGGTGCGGGCGAACATCACCGAGTGCCGCGTCTCGTCGCCGATCTCGGTCATCGCGTACTGCGCGTGCTCGGTGCGCGCGTCCAGGTCGAAGACGTACCGGGCGAGCAGCTGCATCAGGACGATCTCGAACCACAGGCCGACGCTCATGATGCTGGCGATCTCGTGCTTGGACAGCTCGATCCGCTGCTCCGGCGTCAGCTTCGCCCACAGGTCCGTGCCGTAGAGGGAGACGCGCTCGAGCGGCATGTACGCCTTGCCTTCGGCGAGCGGCGCGTCCCAGTCGACGTCGACGTACGGGTCGTAGGAGTTCTTCGCGGAGCTCTTGAGCAGGCGAGCCGCGGTGACGTCCCGGTCCTGGGCCTCGACGCCCATGGCGGCCTCCGAAAAGTATGGGGTACGCGATGTACTAGCTACTTCGCCGAGTGTACACCGGCCGGTGGGTGCCGAGTAGGCTTTCGCCGTGACCAAGGTCGACGGGCGGGCGACACGCTGGGCGGGCCAGCAGGAACGGCGGCGCGCGGAGTTCGTCGACGCCGCACTGGCCGCCATCGCCGAGCACGGCCCGGACGTGTCCACCGAGCAGATCGCCGAACGCGCCGGCGTCGCGCGCACGCGCCTGTACCGGCACTTCGACGGCGCGGAAGACCTCCGGCGGGCGATCGCCCAGCGGGCGGCCGAGCTGGTGACGGCCGACCTGGCGCCGCTCTGGCACCCCGAGGGCTCGCCGAACGAGATGATCTCCACGGTGATTTCGACCCACCTGCGCTGGCTGACCGAGCACGCCCACCTGCACCGCTACCTCGCCCGCGCGCAGCCGGCCGCCGCGGACGACCGCCCGGACGTCCGCGGCGCGATCGCCCGCCACCTCAGCCGGCTGTTCACCGGCTACCTGACGGCGCTCGGGCTGGACCCGGCCCCGGCGGACACGATCGCGTTCGGCCTGGTCGGCTACGTCGAATCGGCGACGACCCGCTGGCTCGACCACCCGGGCACGCTCAGCCTGCCCCAGCTGACCGCCCAGCTCACGGGCACGATCTGGGCGATGCTGGACCACACGTTGCGGGCGGGCGGGGTGGAGCTGGACCCGGACCGGCCACTGCCGCTGCCGGAAGGGCTCTAATCCTCGCGCGGGAACTCGGCCCGCACGCCCAGCAGTCGCACCGCGCGGGTCAGCTCGAACATCCCGAGCACCTCCCGCGCCGCGCGGTCGAGCTCGTCCGCGTCCGACGTCGGCTCCGGCAGCGTGATGCTGTGCGTGTGGGTCAGGAACGGCACGAACCGCACCTTGACCGCGACCCGCGCCGCCGGGCGGCCCTCGTCGAGGACGTCCTGGGCGACACGCTTGGCCAGCGCCGTCACCTCGGCCGCCATCTCCGCGGGGTCGGTCAGGTCGCGCTGGAACGTCGTTTCGCGGCTGCGGGAGCGGGCCACCCACGGTGTCGCGCTCACCTCGGCGTCGCTGATGCCGCCGCCGAGCAGCCGCAGCCACGGGCCGGTCTTCGGGCCGAACCGCGCCGCGAGCTCCGCCGGGTCGGCTCCCGCCAGGTCGAGGACGGTGGTGATGCCCAGCTCGGCGAGCTTCTTCGCCGTCTTGCCGCCGATGCCCCACAGCGCGTCGGTCGGGCGGGCCGCCATCACCTCCCACCAGTTCTCCTGCGTCAGCCGGTAGATCCCGCCCGGCTTGCCGAACCCGGTGGCGAGCTTCGCCCGCAGCTTGTTGTCGCCGATCCCGACCGCGCACGACAGGCCCGTCTCGCGCGCCACCGCCTCCTTGATCGCGGCGGCCAGCGCCTCGGGGTCGGCCGTCTCCGCCCCGACGAACGCCTCGTCCCAGCCCAGCACCTCGACCACGACCGGCAGCTCCCGGACCGCGGCCATCACCCGCGCCGACACCTCGAGGTAGGCGTCCGGGTCACTGGGCAGGAAGACCGCGTCCGGGCAGCGCTTGGCGGCGATCCGCAGCGGCATGCCGGACTGGACGCCGAATTCGCGGGCCTCGTACGACGCCGTCGCGACGACCGCGCGTTCGGCGGGGTCGCCGTTGCCGCCGACCACGACCGGCTTCCCGCGCAGTTCCGGGTGGCGGGCGATCTCGACCGCGGCGATGAACTGGTCGAGGTCGACGTGCAGGACCCACTTCACGCCGCCCAGTCTGCCTCAGAACCTTGTTCAGCCGTCGGCCGGCGCGAGTGTCACCACAGGTGGGCGGCCTGCGGCCCGTAGCGCCGTCCTGACCAGAACAAGGTTCTCAGATCCGGTGCCGCGCCACGTGGGTCCAGACGGTGGCGGTGAGCGCGATGATCCCGCACAGCGTCACGCCCGGGTCGGGCAGCACCAGGCCCAGGACCAGCAGCGTCACGGCGGCGATGTCGAAGAAGATCAGGAGGGCGTTGCGGAGCCCGCGCGACTTCGGGCGCCGTCCGTCGCGCAATGCGGCAGCCAGCTCCGGGTCGCTGAGCTCCAGGCTGCGCTCGATCTTCTCGAGCTCGGTGCGATCGTGGTGACTGAGCATCGGGCCTCCTTCGGCGCCGAACCCGCCGTATCGCCGTAGCGAATACCCAATCGTCCTCCTCGCGAACCGCCGAACGCCTTCTGATTTCGTGCTTTTCTTTGGTCCGACCGGGTGATCCGCGCTCCGTGACCGGCCGCGGCCACGCTAAGTTGCCCCGAGAACGTGGCCGATCACGGCCGGACGGCGGGTGGGGGCGGCCGGGTGGCCACGTCCTGTCGTGGTGCCGGTGACCGGTCAAGCCCTTCCATCAGCCGGAGGACTTCATGACCCTGCCCACCGAACCGATCGGCAGCATCCCGCGTCCCGCCGCCCTCGTCGAAGGCCTCGGCGAGTTCGCCGCGGGCCGGATCGACGCCGCCGCGCTCGCCGAACTCGAGAGCCGGGCGCTGGCCGACACCATCCGCCGGTTCGAGGAGACCGGCTCGCCGGTGCTGACCGACGGGGAACAGGGCAAGCCGAGTTTCGCGACGTACCCGCTGGCCGGGCTCGAAGCCCTGGCGCCCGACGGCGTCGTCATCCCGTTCGCCGACGGGCACACCCGGCAGCTGCCGCGGCTCACCGCCGGACCGTTCCGCTACGCGACGCACGCCGGCTCGTACCTGGCCCGCGCGAAAACGCTTACCGACCGGCCCGTCAAGCAGGCGGTGATCGCCGCGTCCGCGCTGTCGCTGATCTACCCGGGCGACGGCATCGAGGGGTACTCGCAGGAGCAGTTCGTCGCCGACCTGGTGAACGAGGCCGAGGCGGACATCCGGGGCAGTCTCGACGCGGGCGCGGACAGCGTGCAGATCGACTTCACCGAAGGGCGGCTGTCGCTGAAGCTCGACCCGTCCGGCGGGCTGCTGCGCCAGTTCGTCGAGCTCAACAACGCCGTGCTCGACCGGTTCACCGCGCAGGAGCGCGCGAAGATCGGCGTCCACACGTGTCCGGGCGGCGACCAGGATTCCGTGCACAGCCTCGACGTCGACTACGCGGGCCTGCTGCCGGCGTTGTTCGACCTCAAGGCCGGCCGCTTCTTCGTCCAGCTGGCCAGCGAAGCCGACCCGGAGCGCGCGCTGCGGGTGATCGCCGAGCACCTCAAGGCCGACCAACGGGTCTTCGTCGGTGTCATCGACCCGATCGACCCGCGGGTGGAGACCGCGGAGGAGGTCCGGGACCGGGTGCTCACCGCGGCGAAGTACCTCCCGGCCGAGCGGCTCGGCACCTGCGACGACTGCGGGTTCTCGCCGTTCGCCGACGACACGTCGACCTCGCGCGACATCGCGTTCGCGAAGATCGCCGCGCGGGTCGAGGGCACGCGGCTGGCGTCGGAGAAGCTCGGCTGAGCGCGGCGGCGTGAGCCCGGCCCGGGCTCACGCCGTCTCGGCGGCGACCAGCACGACGACCAGCAGGAACGAGGCGGCGGTGGCACCGGGGATCATGGGCAGGCGAGTCGACCCGGCGCCACTCCATTTCCCTGGGAAGTTCGAATTTGAACCTCGTGTAGGGTCGATCTTGTGGGTGACTCCAGGGGCGAGGGCATGACGGCCGAGGTGCGGACGCGGGTGCGGATCCCGCTGCGGCTCGACGGCGGCGTCGCGGTCGACGCCGAAGCCGTCACCTTCCGCGGCCTGGCCGACGACGGTGAGCACCTGGCGTTCGTCCTGGGCACGCCCGGCGCGGTGCCGCTGGTACGCCCGCACTCGGAATGCCTGACCGGCGACGTCTTCGGGTCGGCGCGCTGCGACTGCGGCCCGCAGCTGGCCGAGGCGGTCGCCCGGATCTCCGAGACCGGCGGGTACCTGCTGTACCTGCGCCAGGAGGGCCGGGGGATCGGGCTGTACAACAAGCTCGACGCGTACGCCCTGCAGGACGGCGGCCTCGACACCTACGCCGCGAACGCCGCGCTCGGCCTGCCCGAAGACGCCCGCGACTACACCGTCGCCGCGCAGATGCTGGGTGCGCTCGGGGTGGACCGGGTCGACCTGCTGTCGAACAACCCGGACAAAGCCGCGCAGCTGCGAGCGGCCGGGATCGCGGTGCGCGACCGGGTTCCGACGGGGGTGTTCGCGACCGAGAACAACGTCCGGTACCTGCGGGCGAAGGCCGAGCAAACCGGGCACACGCTCAGCCTGCCCGGGCTGGCCAGCTGAGCCGCGCCTTCGCGTACTTGGACGGTCGGGTTGCGTACCCGGAGGGTCGGCTCAGGTGAGGCGCTGGGCCGCCGCGGCCGCGGGGCTCGTGGTGAGTTTCTCCAGGAGGCCGATCAGGGTGGTCTGTTCCGACGGGGTCAACGCCGCCACCCAGGCCTGCTCGCGCTCGTTGTGCTCCTGGTAGGCGTCGGTCACCGCGGTGTGGCCCGCTTCGGTGAGCGCCAGCTGCACCGCCCGGCGGTCGTGGGGCACCGTCGTGCGCGTCGCCAGGCCGTCCCGCTCCAGGGTTTTGACCAGCGCCGACACCGCCGCGCGGCTCATCCCGGCGAGCCGGGCCACGTGGCGGGACTCCAGCGGGCCGGCCAGCCACAGGACGAACAGCACCCGGAAGCCGCCCCAGCTCCAGCCGCGCGGGCGGTGGACCGTCGATTCCCAGTCGTACACGAGCGCGCCGGCCAGCCGGTGCAGCGTCAGGCCGAGGCGCATCGCCACCGGGTCGGTCATGGGCAGTTCGGCCTGCGTCTTCCCGATCGCGTAGTCGACGAACGAGAGGTAGTCGAGGTCGGCCGGTCGGTCGGTCATGCCGCACAGGTTAGGGGAAGGAGGGTTCCCTGCTGCGGTCCGGCGGGCTAGCCTGACCGGATAGTCAATCCTTTGACGATCAAGGAGGGTGCGCCGTGACGAAGAAAGCCTTCGCCTCTTCGGCCGACCTGGCGGAGAAAGCGCAGACCCTCGAGAACCTCGCGGACGGCGTCTGGGCGCTGACCGCCGAGGGCGACCCGAACATCGGCGCGATCGAGGGCGAGGACTTCCTCGTCTGTTTCGAAGCACTGGCCACGCCCGTCGCGGCCGGGGAGTGGCTCGCGAAACTGCGGGAGCACACCGACAAGCCGGTGCGCTACCTGGTGCTGAGCCACTACCACGCCGTGCGCGTGCTGGGCGCGTCCGCCTTCGACGCCGACGTGATCGTCGCGCACGAGAACACCCGGGCGCTGGTGGCCGAGCGCGGCAAGGAGGACTGGGAGAGCGAGTTCGGCCGGATGCCGCGGCTGGCCAAGGGCGCGGAGTCGGTGCCCGGCCTGACCTGGCCGACGCTCACCTTCTCCGACCGGCTCACGATCGACCTCGGCGGCGACCGCGGCGACCTCGTCCTGCAGTACTGCGGGCGCGGCCACACCGAAGGCGACATCGTGGCGTGGCTGCCCCGGCAGAGGATCCTCTACGCCGGCGACCTGGTGGAAGCGGAAGCCGCGCTGTACACCGGCGACGCCTTCCACCGCGACTGGGCGTCATCCACTTTGGACCGGGTGGCCGCCTTCGGTGCGGAGACCCTGATCGGCGGCCGCGGCGGGGTCAGCCGCGGGACCGAGGCGGTCGCCGCCGCCATCGCGCAGACCCGGCACTTCCTGGACACGATGCTGCGCGAGGTCGGCGCCGTCCACGACGCCGGTGGCACGCTCAAGGAGGCCTTCGAGCGCACGCACGCGGCGCTGAACGACCAGTACGGGCACTGGCCGATCTTCGAGCACTGCCTGCCCTTCGACGTCTCGCGGCTGTGGGACGAGCTGTCCGGCGTCGAGCGGCCGGTGATCTGGACCGCCGAGCGCGACCGCGAAGTCTGGGACCAGCTCCAAGGATGACGGTCGCCGTCCTCGGCAGCGGCCCGGTCGGCCAGACGGCCGCGCTGCTGCTCGCGCGCCGGGGCGTGCCGGTCGTGCTCGTCGACGAGCACGAGGCGCGCGATCCCGTGGGCTCCAAGGCCATCTGCCACCAACGGGACACTTTGGACGTCTGGGCGTGGCTCGGCGCCGGGTGCCTCGCCCGGGAAGGCCTGACCTGGACGACCGCGCGGACGTTCCACCGCGACCGGGAGCTGTTCTCGCTGACGTTGCCGGACGCGGGGTCCGCGCTGCCGCCGTTCGTCAACCTGTCGCAAGCCCGGGTCGAGGAGGTCCTGGACGAGCTGATCGCGCGGCAGCCGCTGATCGACGTCCGCCGCGGTCACCGCGTCACCGGCCTGACCCAGCCCGGCTGCGTCGAGATCGACTGCGAGACCGAAGTCGGGCCGCGCCGGATCGAGGCCGACTACGCGATCGCCTGTGCGGGCGCGCGCGGCGACGCCGTGCGCCGCGCCCTCGGGCAGCACCTCGGAGGAGTGTCGTTCCGGGACCTATTCCTGATCTGCGACATCCGCGCCGATCTGCCGGGCTGGGCGGCCGAGCGCCGCTTCTGGTTCGACCCGCCGTGGAACCCGGGCCGCCAGGTGCTCATCCACCCGTGCCCGGGCTCGGAGTTCCGCATCGACTGGCAGGTCCCCGAGGACTACGACCTCGCCGCCGAAGAGTCGGGCGGAGCCCTCGACCACCGGATCGGCGCGATCCTCGGCGACCGGCCGTACGAGGTGGTCTGGCGCTCGGTGTACCGCTTCCACACGCGCCTCGTCGACCGGATGCGCGTCGGCCGCGTGCTGCTGGCCGGGGACTGCGCGCACCTCGTCGCGCCGTTCGGGGCGCGCGGCCTCAACTCCGGCGTGGCCGACGCGGAGAACGCGGCCTGGAAGCTGGCCGCCGTCCTGCGCGGTGAGGCGGGGGAGGAGCTGCTGGAGAGCTACCACACCGAGCGGCACGCGGCGGCGGTGGAGAACGCGGCCGTCACCACCGCGACGATGGACTTCCTGGTGCCCCAGGACGACGAGCGGCGCCGTCGCCGGCTCGACGTCCTCACGCGGGCGGCGCACGACCCGGCTGCCGGCGAGCAGGTCGACTCGGGCCGGCTGGCCGAACCGTTCTGGTACGTCGACTCGCCGCTGACCACGCCCGATCCGGACCGGCCGTTCACGGGACGGCCGCCGCGGGGTGCGTTGCCACCGCCGGGACCGGGCGTGTTGCTCCCGGACGTCACCGTCGCGAGCGGACGGTTGCGCGACCTGGCCCGGCAAGGGTTTCTCGTCCTGACGACCCCGGGGGTGCGGGTGCCGGGGCTGCGGTCGGTGGAGATCCGGCTGGGCGGGGCGCTGGGTGCGCGTCCGGGCGAAGCCTGGCTGGTCCGCCCGGACGCGTACGTCGCCGCGGTGTTACGGGTAGGAGACGAGCGGGCTCACCTGGTGCCCGGAGTTCGCGGCGTCACCCGTGTCGTTGACGACGTGGGCGATCGTGCCGACGCCGCCGAGTGACACCGACACCAGGTTGTGCAGCCGGACGCCGCCGTTGTTCGGCACCTCGAACGAGTGACTGGCCACAATGGACGGATTCGTGTTGAAGAAGCAGTAGCTGCCCAGGCCCCAGCCTTCGTGGCTGGTCACCGAATCCGCGACCTTGTACGCCGCCCAGCCCTGCCGGCCGCCGCCGCTGGACCAGGACGCCTGGTCCGGCGGGTCGTACGGCATTTCGTTCTGGAAGAAGTACGTCCGCCCGCCGTTGCCGTTCCAGAGCACCTCGTACTGCTGGTAGTGCTCGACGAACAGGCCGTACATCGTCACGTTGGCGCCGTTGACGACCAGGCCGTTCGCCGCGGTGTTGACGTTCCAGCCGACGCCGTTCGAATGGTCGCCGCGCCACAGCCACATGTGGTCGCCGATGACGTTGTTCGAATTGACCACCAGCGTCTGCGTGGCCTTCCCGACGGCCGCGCCGCCGATCCGGAAGAACACGTCGTGCAGTGACGTCGGGTCGGCCGCGTGGTTGGCGCTCGAGCCCGGCTGTCCGACCTGCACGAGCACCGGCGAGTTCACCGCGCCCGCGTCGATCAGCAGCCCGGCGATCTTCACACCGTCCACATCGGACGTCGTGATCGCCGCGGTCCCGTTGGTCGGCATCAGCGTCGCCAGGCCGAGGCCGAGCACCACGGTGTCCGGGCGGGTGACGTTCAGCGCCTGGTCGAGGTGGTAGACGCCGGGCGTCACGAGCAGGTTCTTGCCCGCCGCCAGCGCGGCGTTGAGCGTCGCGGCCGAGTCGGACGGGTGCGCGACGTAGAACTCGCTGAGCGAGATCGACTGCCCGGTCGGGGCGCCGTGGCCCCAGCTCGTCCCGGAGGAGTTCTGCCGCAGGCCCGGGACGAACACGTTGTAGCTGCCCGAGCCGTCGAAGTAGAGGAACGGCTTCTCGCGGATCACCGGCGTCTGGCCGACGACCGTCTCCGGCGGGTTCGGGAACGACGCCGGCGGCGTGCCGGTCGAACCGACGAACACCATGTTCCAGACGCCGCCCTGCCAGCCGCCGAGTTCGCTGTTGCGGGTCAGGAACTGCTGCTGCGAACCGGAAACGGCGACGCCGTCGATCTTGCTGTCGGCGATCAGGCCGCCGCTGGCCCAGCCGTCGCCGCCGTTCCACAGCTGGATCTGGCTGCCCTTGAGGTGCATCCGGCGGTAGGGCGCGGCCTGCGCGACGGCCCAGCGCTCGACCTGCCCGGCCGGCAGCGTCACCGACAGGTTTTCGGCCGACCGCCAGAAGTTCTGCGTCGCGTTGCCCTTGTTGGCCGGGTTGTCGCCCTGCTGCAGCCAGTCCGCCTCGACGCGCACGTGGCCGTTGAGGTTGACGTCGTCGGGGGAGAGGCCGAGCCCGGCGACCTGTTCGTAGAAGCCGAGGTTGACGTCGGCGTTGTAACTGCCCGGCTTGAACAGCACCGCGTAGCGCTCGTTGCCGAACTGGTTGGTGTGCTGCTGGTCCGCGATCTGCGTCAGCCGGTTCTGGATCGTCGCGGTCGGGGTCGACGGGTCGAACACCGACACGTTCGGCCCGAGGTCCGGGTTGCGCGGGTCGGTCGGCGGGATGGTCGTCCCGCCGCCGGTGCCGTGCACAGCGACTTCCCAGAGGGAGTAGCCGTAGCCGGTCGCCCGCTGGGTGCCGTAGACCCGCAGGTAGCGCGCGGTGCCGGTGAGGGGCACGGTCTGCGTGCCGCCCGCGCCGGTGGTGGTCGAGTACGCGGTCGTCCAGCTGTTCGCGTCCGAGGACAGCTGGACGCTGAACGACTTCGCGTACGCGGCTTCCCAGGTGAGTGCCACGTCGCAGAGCTGCTGCGTCGAGCCCAGGTCGACCTGCAGCCATTGCGGGTCGCTGAACGCGCTGGACCAGCGCGTGCCGGTGTTGCCGTCGACCGCGGCGGACGCGGGTGTCCCGCCGTTCTCGGTCGAGGACGCGGTCGCGGGGTGGCCCTGCGCGAGGTTCGTGGTGCCGCACGCGGCGGCCTGCGCGGGGGCGGAGCCGACCACCGCCGCGGTGGTGACCGCGGTGACGAAGGTGGTGGCGACGACGAGGAGGCGGTGTACGGGGGAGAACGTCGTTGATCTCATGAGCCTGCCTGCTGGATCGGGAGGACGGTCGGAACAGCAGCGGGCCGGGCGAGCCCCACAGCTCGCGCCGGCGTCGGGTGGTGCGGCGGGTTCGCGCTCCGGGGCACCCGCCCGGTGCCGTGAGCCGGAGGAGCGGTACCGGGTGGTGCCAGGAGCGCGGACCAGTCAGCCCGAAAGGTGCTTGTCGGCGGAGCTGTCCCGGGTGGCGGTCACGGAACCGGTTCCGTCGGTGAGCTCGCAGTTAACAGCGCGGGGTTCGGCGGAGTCAAGGACCCGACGCGGATTCTCCTCGCCCGGACCAGTCTTCGGCGTGGTCCGCGACCGTCCGGCGCAGGAACGTTGACATTTTACGGTCCTTTATTTATATCCTGAACTAAGAGCGTGCCGACGGCGGGACCCACACCCGCGCCGAGGACCACGTGAGCCGATCCGCGCCGGGGCAAGGCCGCCCCGGCGCCGGTTCGCCGTGGAGGTGCCCATGCAACGCCGCATGCCGAGGACCCGGGTTCTCGCCGTCCTCGCCCTGATCCTGGCCGCCCTGCTCACCGCGCCGGTGGCGCAGGCCGCGCCCGTCCTGCTCTCCCAAGGCCGTCCGGTGACGGCGTCCTCGACCGAGTCCGCCGCGTTCCCCGCCTCGGCCGCGGTCGACGGTGATCCCGGGACGCGCTGGTCCAGCGCGTTCAGCGACCCGCAGTACCTCCAGGTCGACCTGGGCTCGACCCAGCAGCTCTCGCAGGTCGTGCTGACCTGGGAAGCCGCCTACGCGAAGGCCTTCACGATCCAGGCGTCCGCCGACGGCAACACCTGGACGTCGCTGTACTCGACCACCACCGCGACCGGGGGCACCCAGACCCTGAACGTCACCGGCAGCGGCCGGTACGTCCGGCTGACCGGCACCCAGCGCGCCACGCAGTACGGCTACTCGCTCTGGGAGTTCCAGGTCTACGGCGGGGGCGGCACGACCCAGCCCGGCGACGTCCTGCTGTCCTACGGCAAGCCCGGCACCGCGTCCTCCTACCAGGACGACGGTGCCTGCCCCGGCTGTCTCCCGGCCAAGGCGTTCGACCACGACCCGGCCACGCGCTGGGCGACGAGCGCGACCACCGGCTGGGTCGACCCCGGCTGGATCACCGTCGACCTCGGCGCGCCCGCGGCGGTCCACCAGGTCGTCCTGCAGTGGGACCCGGCCTACGCCGTCGCCTACCAGCTCCAGGTGTCGAACGACAACGCGAACTGGACCTCGATCTACTCGACCACGACCGGCAAGGGCTTCAAGGAGACGCTGACCGTCAACGGTTCCGGCCGGTACGTCCGGATGTACGGCACCGCCCGCTCGAACGGCTACGGCTACTCGCTGTGGGGCTTCGACGTCTACGGCACCGGCGGCAACCCGACGCCGCCCCCGGCCGCCCCGCCGGCCCCGCACTTCCCGGGCACCCTGGTCTGGAGCGACGAGTTCAACGGCGCCGCGGGCGCGGCCCCGGACGCGAGCAAGTGGACCGCCGAAACCGGCCCCGGCGTCAACAACGAACTCGAGTACTACACGAACAACAACAACGCCAAGCAGGACGGCCGCGGCAACCTCGTCATCCAGGTCCGCCGTGAAGCCACCCCGGGCAGCGCGTGCCCGGTCGACCCGATCAGCGGCAGTGGCACCTGTCAGTACACCTCGGGCCGGATCAACACCGCGGGCAAGTTCAGCTTCACCTACGGCCACGTCGAGGCGAACATCAAGGTGTCCGGCACCCAGGGGCTGTGGCCCGCGTTCTGGCTGCTGGGCGCCAACTTCTTCAGCGGCACGCCGTGGCCGAACTGCGGCGAGATCGACATCATGGAGCACGTCGGGAAGGCGCCGAACCTGGCCTACTCGACGATCCACGCCCCGGCCTACAACGGCGCCGGCGGCATCGGCGCGCCTTACGACCTCGGCCAGGACGTGTCGGCGGGCTTCCACAAGTTCGGCCTCGACTGGGACGCCTCGCACATGACGTTTTACGTCGACGGCAACGCGTTCGAGACGATCAACCGCGACACCGTGGAGAGCACGCGCGGGCCGTGGGTGTACGACCACCCGTTCTTCCTCATCCTCAACAACGCCATCGGCGGCGACTTCCCCGGCCCGCCGGGGGCGGGGACCGTCCTGCCGCAGGACATGGTGATCGACTACGTGCGGGTCTACCAGTGAGGCGTCGGCTCGCGCTCGTCCTGGGCGCCGCGGTGACGGCGGGGCTGCTCACGGCCCCGCTGTTCACCGCCCAGGCGGCGCCCACCCTGCTCTCACAGGGGCACGCCGTGACCGCGTCGTCGACCGAGAACGCCGCCTTCCCGGCCTCGGCCGCGGTCGACGGCGACCCCGGCACCCGCTGGTCCAGCCTGGCGGCGGACCCGCAGACGCTGCAGGTCGACCTCGGCGCGTCGCACAGCCTGAACCAGGTCGTGCTCCAGTGGGAGGCGGCCTACGCGAAGGCGTTCACCATCCAGGCGTCCGCCGACGGCAGCCAATGGTCC
The DNA here is from genome assembly GCF_026017845.1 of Amycolatopsis mediterranei. Lineage (NCBI taxonomy): Bacteria > Bacillati > Actinomycetota > Actinomycetes > Pseudonocardiales > Pseudonocardiaceae > Amycolatopsis > Amycolatopsis mediterranei. The sequence goes on along the minus strand of NZ_CP100416.1, from coordinate 6,113,146 downwards.
ACTGTGTACTCGACGACGACGGGCACCGGCGGCACGCAGATGCTGCCGGTGGCCGGCACCGGCCGGTACGTCCGCCTGACGACCACCCAGCGCGCGACCCAGTGGGGCGTGTCGCTGTGGGAGTTCCAGGTCTACGGTGACGGCTCGGCGCAGGCGTGCGGCAGTGCGAACGCAGGCCTGCGGCAACCGGCGACGGCCTCCAGCGTCCAATCCGACGCCTTCCCGGCGTCGGCGGCGTTCGACGGCGACCTCGGCACGCGGTGGTCGAGCCTGGCCGCCGACCCGCAGTCGATCCAGGTCGACCTCGGCAGCGCACGGCCCGTGTGCGGCGTCGACCTGACGTGGGAGGCGGCGTACGCGAGCGCGTACACGATCCAGCTGTCCACCGACGGCTCGACGTGGATCACCGCGGCGACGGTGCTCACCGGTGCGGGCGGCACCGAACACCCGGCCGTGGCGGGCACCGCCCGGTACGTCCGGCTGAACGCGACCGCCCGGGCCACGCAGTGGGGCGTCTCGCTGTGGGAGTTCGCCGTCCACACGTCCGACAGTGCCCCGCCGACGACCACGCCCACCAACCCGGGTGGCTGCCCGTGGGTGGGGTCCACCGCACCGGTCGCCGACCGCGTCACCCAGCTGATGGCGGCGATGACGGCTCAGCAGAAGGTGAAGGTGCTGCACGGCAACGGCGCGACCGGGCCGTACATCGGCAACACCGACGCCGTGCCCGAGCTGTGCATCCCGGCGCTCGGCCTGCAGGACGGCCCGGCCGGGGTCGGCGACGGCCTCGACGGGGTCACCCAGTTCCCGGCGCCGGTGTCGGCCGCCGCGACCTGGGACACCGGCCTGATGAACCGGTACGGCAGCGCCATGGGCGCCGAGTTCGCGGGCAAGGGCGTCGACATCGCGCTCGGCCCGACGATCAACCTGGTCCGCGACCCGCGCTGGGGCCGGAACTTCGAGACCTACAGCGAGGACCCGTACCTCGCCGGCGCGGCCGGGACCTCGACGACCCAGGGCATCCAGAGCCTGGGCGTCATGGCGCAGGCCAAGCACGCGGCCGCGTACAACGTCGAGGCCGGGGCATCGCGCGGCACGCCGTCGGACAACGTGATCATCGACGACCGGACGCTGCACGAGCTGTACCTGCCCGCCTTCCAGCAGGTGGCGAGCCAGGGCCAGGTCGCGTCGATGATGTGCGCATACAACCAGATCAACGGGGTCCCGGCGTGCCAGAGCGCCGGGGTCCTCACCCAAGCGATCAAGCAGGACGCCGGCTGGGGCGGGTTCGTCGGCTCGGACTGGGGCTCGGCCACCGGCGGCGCCCGGCAGCTGGCCAACGGCGGGCTGGACATGGAGATGCCCGGCGGCGCGTTCTTCGGCCAGGGCCTGCTCGACGCCGTCTCGCGCGGCGAAGTGACGCAGGCCCGGGTCGACGACATGGTCCGGCGGGTGCTGACCCAGATGTTCCGGTTCGGCCTCTTCGACCGGGCCCGCCGGGGCACCCCGCAGTCGGTCGTGACGAACGCGGCGAACGTCGCCACCGCGCGGGACGTCGCCGCGGCCGGTTCGGTGCTGCTGAAGAACACCGGCGTGCTGCCGCTGGGTTCGTCGGTCAAGTCGATCGCGCTCTCCGGCGGCGACGCCATCGACCCGCAGAACATCGGCGGCGGCAGTGCGAAGGTCAACCCGTCACCGGCGTCGGTCAACCCGATCAACGGCATCAAGGCGCGGGCGGGCTCCGGCGTTACCGTGTCCTATGTGGACGGCGCCGGGGAGCACGTGCAGACGCCGAACATCCCGGCGGCGGTCGCGGCGGCTCGCACCGCGGACGTCGCGATCGTGTTCGCCAGCTACGGCGAGTCCGAGACCCAGGACCTCGACACGATCGACCTGCAGAACCAGCAGAACGACCTGATCGACGCGGTCGCCTCGGCCAACCCGCGCACGGTCGTCGTGCTCAACACCGGGTCGGCGGTGACGATGCCGTGGCTGGGCAAGGTCGCGGCGGTGATCGAAGGCTGGTACCCGGGCCAGGAGAACGGCAACGCGCTGGCGTCGCTGCTCTACGGCGACGTCAACCCGTCGGGCAAGTTGCCGATCAGCTTCCCGAAGCAGCTTGCCGACCTGCCGACGGCGAGCGTCCAGCAGTTCCCGGGCTCAGGAGACCGGATCGAGTACTCGGAGGGGCTGAATGTCGGCTACCGCTGGTACGACAGCCGCAACCTCGAGCCGCTGTTCCCGTTCGGCTTCGGGCTGTCGTACACGACGTTCGGGTACTCGAACCTGGTCGTCACGCCCCAGGGTACAAACGGTACGGCGACCGTGACGGCCACGGTGACCAACACCGGCACGCGCGCGGGCGCCGACGTCGTCCAGCTGTACGTCGGCCAGCCGGCCGGGAACGGCGAGCCGCCCAAACAGCTCAAGGGGTTCAAGAAGGTGCCGCTGAACCCCGGGCAGAGCGCTCAGGTGTCGTTCCCGCTGACCCCGCGGGACCTCGCGCACTGGACGGGCTCGTGGACGGCGAACGCGGGCCAGTACCGCGTCTACGTCGGTGATTCCTCGCGCAACGTCCCGCTGTCGGGGGCGCTGACCGTCTCCTGAGTCGACTCGCGGACCACCAGCGCGGTCGGGACGATCAGCGGGGCGTCCGGGGACGGCGCGCCGGCCAGGCGGTCGAGCAGGAGCCCGGCCGCCGTCTCGCCCATCTGCCGCAGCGGCTGGCGGATCGTGGTGAGCGGCGGCTGGGTGTGCGCGGCCAGGGGGATGTCGTCGAAACCGACCACGGCGACGTCCCCCGGCACCGCGCGGCCGGACTTGCGCAGTCCCGCCAGCACGCCCGCTGCCGTGAGGTCGTTGTGCGCGAAGACCGCGTCGAACGGCGGGCCCGTTTCGAGGAGCTGGAGGATCGCCGCCTCACCGCTTTCGCTCGTGAAGTCGCCTTCGATGATCAACCGCGGGTCGAGGGTCAGGCCGGCGTCGAGGACCACCTCGTTGAAGCCGTTGAGGCGGTCGGCGGTGCAGCCGAAGTCGCGGGGGCCGGTCACCGTGGCCAGCCGGGTGCGGCCGGTGTCCAGGAGGTGGCGGGCCGCGGACGCGCCGCCCTGCCGGTTGTCCGTGCCCACCGACGGGAACGCCGGACGGCGGCCGCGGTCGTCGATCACCACCACCGGCAGCCCGGAGTCGTGCAGCACACGCAGGTGCCGCACCGCGTCCGGCGGTTCCACCAGCAGGAGGCCGTCGAACGCCTTCGCCGACACCTGCCGCGAGAACTCGCCGAGGGAGTCCGCGCCGCGGTTGGCGGTGGACAGCAGCAGGCCGTAGCCCTTCGACTCGACGACGTCGGCGACGCCCTGCAGCACTTCGCCCATCCACGGCCAGGTCAGTCCCGGCACCAGCATCCCGACCGTGCGCGTCACCCCGCGCGCCAGCCCGACCGCGCCGGCGCTGGGGATGTACCCGGTCGCGGCGATCACCTCGCGCACCCGGATCGCGGTCGCCGCGTCCACGTCGGCCTTGTTGTTGAGCACCCGCGACACGGTCGTCTTGCTCACCCGCGCGCGGCGGGCGACTTCGGCGATCGTGACGCGCATCCGTCCTCCCGATCGGGCGGGTGGAAAGCTCCGTGTGTCAAGGTACTCGCCCGCGGGCCCGGCGCGAGGTGTCCGAGATCGATCAAGTGCGGACGGACAACCGGGTGAGGCTCGCGTCGCCGGGCCGCCAGTCCGTGCGGACGGCGACGTACCGGGCCGGCCCGGTGTCCGCCGTCGCGTAGGTGACCCCGTCGACGCTGGTTTCGACGGTGGCGACGGGGACGCGGCCGCGGGTCCAGGCCAGTTCGACCGCGGAAACCTCCGTCACCGCCCCGAGATCGACGACCATCCGGCCGTCCGGGCCCGGCCGCCACGCCGTCGCCGGGTCGTCGTCGACGGCCGCGGCCGGGCTGGACATGCCCGGCGGCCGGGGCTCGGCGGGGAAGGTGGTCCCGCCGAGGGCGCGGTCGGTCAGCGGGTACGGGCGGAGTTCGCCGAAGACGACCGGCACGGTCCGCCGCGGCGGCAGCAGCACCGGCCGCGCGCGGCCACCGTCCGGCGTCACGGTGACGAGCACCGGCAGCCACCCGGCCGGGGCGGTGAGCTCGACCCGGCTCGCGTCGCGGACAACGGCCTTCAGCCCGGCCGGGCCCCGCACGGTGAACCGCGGCGGTTCGATGCGGCCTTCCGCGGGAGCCAGCGCGTAGGAGAGTTCGGTGCCCGTCCGGGTGACGGTCTGCTCGCCGCGGTACAGCCGGGTTTCCCCCGGCAGGGTCACGGTGCCGTGCACCGGGGCGTCGCCGAGGTTGACCAGCACCAGGAAGCCGTCGGTGACGCTCGCCTGCACCGCGGGCGCGGTGGTGGTGCGGCGCCCGGACGGCCGCGCCCCGGCCGGCTCGGGGTACAGCTCGGCGAGCAGCGGCGTGGCCGGGCCGTCCGAGAGCGTGACGCGGTTGCCGGCGACGGTGATCGGATTCGGTCCTGAGACGACGATCCCGGCGCGGCCGTCGACGTCCAGCCGGCCGCGGGTGGTCCGCAGGTCGGGAACCGGGTAGGTCGCCACCGACGTCCAGGTCAGGCCGTCCGGTGAGGTTTCGACCCGGTACTTCCGGCCGGCGGCCGCCTCCCAGCTCAGCCGCACGCGGTCGAACGTCGCGGGTGCGCCGAGGTCGGCCGCCAGCCAGCTGTCCGCCCGTGTTCGGTCCGATGTGGACACTGCCCACCGCGTCGTCGCGTCGCCGTCGATGGCGTACTTCGCCTCCTTGCCCGGCGACGCCGAAGAAGCCGACGCGGTTGCGGCCCGCGCGAGATCCGGTCCGGCGCCGTCGCGGACCTCGAACGCCCAGAGCGAGTAGCCGTACTGCGGGTCCGGCTCGATGCCGAGCATGCGGACGTGCCGCGCGGTGACCGGGGCGAAGGTCAGCTCGTCGGTCCGGGCGCCGGCCGGTGCGGTGCCCGCTTTCACCGTCACGGTCCCGTCGGCGGCGGTGTAGCTGCGGTCGCCGTCGAGGCCGGGCACGCCGGGCATCGCGAGGTTGTGGACGTCCAGCACGCCTTCGCCCGCGGCGACGCCGCTGCTCGCGTAGACGGCGGCTCCGGTGGGCAGGGTGGCCAGCGCGGCGTAGCCGGTGTCGAAACGCAGGACGCCGACCGTGCCGTCGAAGCCGTCGCGGACCTTCGTCCAGGTCCTGGCGTGCCGTTCCAGCACCGCGAAGTTCGTCGCGGGGAGCAGCATCGGGTTGGCGCCGCCGAGCACGAACAGCCAGTCGTCGTGGTGCGGCTGCCAGGCGAACTTGACGAAGCCCGGCTTGCTGACCGTGCCGGCCCAGGCGGCGGGGGAGCGGTGGGCGAGCAGGCCCGGGCCGGGACCGAAATCGGCGACTCCGGCGGCGTGGGCGGCGAACTCGCGCTCGTCCACCGGGACGACCGGGCCGCCGTGCGCGGCGCGCCACTCGTGCAGCAGGTAACTGATGGCGAGTTCGGCGCGGGCCTCCGGTTCGTACTTCGGTTCGCCGGAGAACTTCGTGATCCGGTCGGCGGGCGGGTAGGCCTGGTAGGGCTCGAGGCGGGCGGCGAGGTCGGCTTCGGCGCGGGCGGCGTGGCGGTCGCCGAGCACCTGGGCGCGGAAGGTCAGCGGGATGACGTCGCGGCCGTAGAGGTGCTCGCGGTCGGCGACCATCGGCATCAGCGGCTCGCCGGCGTCGCTGGTCATCAGCAGCATGGTCCGCCAGAGCAGTTCGCCGTTCGGCTGCGCGGTGAGCACCTCCGGCAGCGGCGTGCCGGCGGCGAGGAAGTGCATCGCGTTGCGGCCGGAGGTGCGCCAGAGCTCTTCCTGGTAGTGCGGGCCGAACGAACCGTGGTTCTCGACGACGAAGGTGTCGTAGAGGTTCGTGGCGGTGTTCGCGCTGATCGGACGGCCGTCGACGAGCCGCGGGTTGGCCAGGTCGGCGGCGGGCAGCCCGGCCTCGTTGCGGCTCCACGCGCCGAAGGCCGCCCGCCACTCGGCCGCCCGCGGGTCGGTGGGTGCCCAGGCGAGCGCGGGCGCGAGGGACTGGGCGTAGACGCCCATCTCTTCGAGCTTCGTGTCGCCGACGTGGCCGCCGAGCAGGCCGTGCGGGGTCCAGCTGCCCGAGTCCGGGTCGTCGCCGGTGCCGAGCGCGGTGGTGTAGGCGGCCTGTTCGGCGGTGATGCGTTCGACGTTCTGCCGCGTCGGATCGTCGAGGTCCGTCCACAAGAGACGGGCGGCGAGCACGAAGTACGACTGGAAAGTGGTGTCGAAGAACAGCTTCCGGCCCCACTCGGACCCGCCGGCCAGCCGGTTCGACGCGGCGAAGCGCCGGATCGTGGCCAGGGTGTGCGCGCGGAGGGTCTCCCGGCCGACGCCGGCGATCGTGGCGTCGTAGCCGTCGCGGGTGAGCAGGACGGCGTTGCCGAGCACGACGGCGAAGGTGAAGTCCCGGGCCGGGTAGGTCCCGGCTGCCGGGTCGAACTGCTGCTCGGCCCAGCGCGTGTGCCGCAGCAGGACGCGCAGGTACGTCGCGGCGACCGGATCGGGCGGGCCGCCGCCCGCCGCCGCCCGCGCCAAGCCCGGGAGCAGGCCCGTCGCCAGTGCGGCCGCCGCCCCGCCTGCGCCCAGCAGGCGGAGCGCTCGCCGCCGGTCCAGCTCGCCCATGCCCGCCTCCGCTCGTTGACAACCTTGTCAGCGCGGATTCTGGGACGCCGTCCTCCTGCCGGGCAAGCCCGGCGCCGCATCCCGTCCGGTTTCGGACACCGGAAGTCGTTCGTATAACGGTCTATACCCGGCGGTCGTACTGCGCGATCACGACGCCCTTGGTCGTCGGGACACAGCTGGTGAGGGCGAACTCCGTGAGCGAGCCGTCGCCGAAGAGCCGGGCGCCCGTGCCGAGGGTCAGCGGGTGGATCAGGAGGGTGTAGCGGTCGATCAGCCCGGCGGCGTGCAGGTCCCGGACCAGCGACGCACTGCCGATGACCGACAGGTCCCGGCCGGGGCGGGCCTTCAGTTCGGCCACCGTTTCGATCGCCTCTCCCCGCAGCAGGATCGAGTTCTCCCAGGCGTCGGCGTCGTCGAGCGTGGTCGAGGTGACGTACTTGGCGGCGGCGTTCATGTGTGTGGTGAACGGGTTCCCGTCGGTGCGCCGGCCCCACGCGGTGGTGAAGTCCTGCCAGGTGCGGCGGCCGAACAGCATGTCGCCGGGCCGGCTCATGCCTTTGCTCATTTCCCGGGCCAGGACGTCGTCCTGGTAGCGCGTGCCCCAGCCGCCGTGGGCGAAGCCGCCGCGGGTGTCCTCGTCGGGACGGCCGAGGCCCTGCACGACGCCGTCGAGGGTGACGCTCATGGTGACGGTGATCGAACGCATCGAGGATGTCCTTCCTGGGTGGGGTTCACCTCCGAGACGAACGGTGGCGTCCCGGATCGACAGCCGCGACCGGCGTGGTGAGATGACAACGTGATCATCGACCCGTGGGTGCTGCTCCTGCTCGTGCTGGCCGGCGTCGGAGCCGGCCTGACCGGGGCGACCGCCGGGCTCGCGTCGCTGGTGTCCTATCCGGCCCTGCTCGCCGCCGGCCTGGCGCCGGTGACCGCCAACGTCACCAACACCGTCGCCATGCTGGGCACCACGGTGGGCGCCGCGGCCGGCGCGCGCCCCGAACTGGCCGGGCAGCGCCGCCGGCTCGTCCCGCTCTGCGCCATCACCACCGTCGGCGGCGCCTGCGGCGGCTTGGTCCTGCTGTTGACGCCGTCCGACGCGTTCACCCGCATCGTGCCGTGGCTGATCGGCGGGGCGTCGCTGGTGCTGATGGCGGGGCCGCGGCTGCGCCGGCTGGCCGAGGGCACCGAGCACCACGGCCTCAGCCCGGCGACCGGCGTGGTCGCGTTCCTGATCGGCATCTACGGCGGCTACTTCGGCGCCGCCGCCGGTGTGCTCATGCTCGCGCTGCTGGTCACGGTCTGGAGCCAGCCGCTGGCCCGCACCAACGCGGCGAAGAACCTGATCACCGGCTCGGCGAACCTCCTCGCCGCGATCGTCTTCGCGGTCACCGGCAAGGTCGTCTGGCCGGCCGCGCTCGCCGTCTGCCTCGGCTCGCTCGGCGGGGCGTGGCTGGGATCCGCGCTCGTGCGCCGGCTGCCGGCGACGCCGTTGCGCATCGGGATCGGGATCGGCGGACTGGGCCTGGCGGTCGTCCTCGCCATGCGGGCATGATCGGCGGATATCGGCGAGCAGGAGACCAGATGAGCATTGTCGGGACCAGGGTGGTCCGCCGGGAGGACCGGGATCTGATCACCGCGGGCGGCACCTATGTGGACGATCTGCGGGTGGAAGCGCTTTCCGGAGCCGCGCACGCGGTCTTCGTGCGAAGTCCGATCGCGCACGCGCGGATCGGCGGCATCGACGTGAGCGCGGCGAAGGAGGCACCGGGTGTGCTCGGCGTGTTCACCGCCGCGGACCTCGGGCTTGCCCCGCACCCTTCGGGGCCGCTGCTGGAGCCGTGGCTGGCCGGGGACGTGGTGCGCTACGTCGGCGAACCGGTCGCGCTCGTCGTCACCGAAGAGCGCTACCAGCTGGCTGACGCGGCCGAGCTGGTCGACGTCGACTACGAGCCGCTGCAAGCCGTCGCGACGATCGAGGCGGCCCTGGCGGGCGAGACGCTGCTGTTTCCGGACCACGGCAGCAACGTCGTGCAGGTCAACGGCGCGAAGGAGTTCGACGACGGGATCTTCGGCGACTGCGAGGTCGTCGTCACCCAGACCATCCTCAACCAGCGCGTCGCGCCCGCGCCGCTCGAAGTGCGCGGCGCGGCCTGCGTGTGGGGCGAGGACGGCCGGCTGACGGCCTGGCTGTCCACGCAGAACGCCCAGATGGCCCGCGGCCAGCTGGCCGCGGGCCTCGGCGTCGGCGAAGAGTCGGTGCGGGTGATCGCGCCGGACGTCGGCGGCGGGTTCGGCGCGAAGATCGGCGCGGACCCGGAGGCAACCGTGCTCGGCTGGGCCGCCCGGCAGCTCGGGCGGGGCGTGCGCTGGGTCGAGTCGCGCAGCGAGAACCTCACGGCCATGACGCACGGCCGCGCGCAGCGGAACACCGTGACCATCGGCGGAAAGCGCGACGGCACGGTGCTGGCGTACCGCCTCGACGTCGTCCAGGACGCCGGCGCGTACCCGCGGATGCTGCTGCTGCCGATGCTGACCGAGCTGATGGCCGTCGGCGTCTACCGGTTCCCCAAGGTCGAGACCCGCAGCCGCGCGGTCGTCACCACCACCACGCCGATCGCGGCCTACCGCGGCGCGGGCCGCCCCGAGGCGACGGCCGCCGTCGAACGCGCGATGGACCGCTTCGCCGCCGAGATCGGGCTGGACCCGGCCGAGGTCCGCCGGGGCAACTTCATCCGGCCGGAGGAGTTCCCGTACCAGTCGCCGACCGGCGCGTCCTACGACACCGGCGAGTACGCGGCGGCGCTGGACAAAGCCCTGGACGCCGCCGGGTATGCGGAACTGCGGGCCGAGCAGCAGCGGCGGCGGGCGGCGGGCGACCCGGTCGAACTGGGTCTGGGCATCGCGGCCTACGTCGAGATCACCGGCGGCGACGGCGGCGGCGAGAGCGGCCGCGTCGACATCCACCCGGACGGCTCGGTCGTCGCGTGGACCGGCAGTTCGCCGCACGGGCAGGGGCTCGGCACGTCGCTGGCGATGCTGCTGTCCGACCAGCTCGGCGTCCCGCTGGAGAAGATCACCGTCCGGCACGGCGACACCGACGAGGTGCCGAACGCGGTCGGCACGTTCGGCTCGCGGTCGCTGCAGCTGGGCGGCTCGGCGATCCGGCAGGCGGCCGAAGAGGTGATCGCGCAGGCCCGCGAGCTGGCGGCCGACCTGCTGGAAGCGGCACCGGACGACCTCGAGCTGGACGCGGAACGCGGCGTCTGGCAGGTCCGCGGCGCACCGTCGAGCACCGTGCTCAGCTGGGCGCAGGTCGCCGAGGCGGCCGGCGGGGGCAAGCTCTCGGCCGACGTCTGGTTCGGCGGCGGTGCGCCGACGTTCCCGTTCGGCGCGCACCTCGCCGTCGTCGAGGTCGACACCGAGACCGGCAAGGTCGAGCTGCGCCGGATCGTCGCCGTCGACGACGCCGGGCCGATCGTCAACCCGCTCACCTTCCGCGGCCAGCGCCACGGCGGGCTCGGGCAGGGCGCGGCGCAGGCGCTCATGGAGGTCGTCACCTACGACGAGGACGGCAACCCGACGACCGCGACGCTCGCGGACTACTCGTTCGTCACCGCCGCCGAGCTGCCCGACTTCGAGCTCGTCGACATGGCCACCCCGACCGACCGGAACCTGCTGGGCGTCAAGGGGATCGGCGAGGCGGCGACGATCGGTTCGACGCCGGCGGTGCACAACGCCGTGGTGGACGCGCTTTCGGGCCGCGGCGTCACGCACCTGGACATGCCCACGACCCCGATCCGGGTCTGGGCCGCTCTTGAGGAAGCTCGGAAGGGAAGCGCGCAGTGAAGGTCTCGATCGAGGTCAACGGGCGGTCGCTGACCGAGGAGGTGCCGGACCGGACGCTCCTGGTGCACTTCCTGCGTGACACCGCCGGCCTGACCGCCACGAACATCGGCTGCGACACGACGTCCTGCGGCGCCTGCACGGTGCTGCTCGACGGCGAGTCGGTCAAATCGTGCACGGTGCTGGCCGCGCAGGCCGACGGCCACGCCGTCACCACCGTCGAAGGACTGTCCTCTTCGGACGGTGAGCTGCACCCCGTGCAGCGGGCGTTCCGGGAGCAGCACGGCCTGCAGTGCGGGTTCTGCACGCCGGGGATGATCATGGCGTCGGTGTCCCTGCTGGCCGACAACCCGAAGCCGGCGCGTGACGAGGTCCGCGCCGGGCTCGAGGGCAACCTCTGCCGCTGCACGGGGTACCACAACATCGTGAGCGCCGTGGTAGACGCGTCGGGGCAGGAGGTGGACCGGTGATCCCCGCTTCGTTCCAGTACCTGCGGGCGTCCACAGTGGACGAGGCGCTGACGCTGCTGGCCTCGCACGGCGACGACGCGAAGGTGCTGGCGGGCGGCCACTCCCTGCTGCCGCTGATGAAGCTGCGACTGGCCGCGCCGGAGTACCTGGTGGACATCGGCCCGCTCGACGAGCTGCGGTACGTCCGGCTGGAGGGCGACGAGGTCGTCATCGGCGCGTTGTCCCGGTACAGCGCGCTGGTGCAGGACCCGGTGCTGCTGGAGCACGCGCCCCTGCTGGCCCACGTGTCCGGCGAGGTGGGCGACCGCCAGGTCCGCCACCGCGGCACGATCGGCGGCTCCCTGGTCCACGCGGATTCGGCGGCCGACCTCCCGGCGGCGGTCCTGGCCTCGGACGCGGTCCTGGTGGCCCGTGGCCCGTCGGGCGAGCGCCGCATCCCGGCGGCGGAGTTCTTCCTCGGCCCGTTCACGACACCGCTGGAGCCGGCGGAACTGCTGACGGAGATCCGCCTCCCGGCCCAGACGGGCCAGGGCTGGGGCTTCGAGAAGTTCACCCGCCGCGCGATCGACTGGGCGATGGTCGGGGTGACGGTCGTGGGCGGCCGCGTCGGCCTGGTGAACATGGGCGGAGTGCCCTTGCGCGCCACGGCCACGGAGGAGGCCTTGGCGGCCGGGGCATCGATCGACGACGCGGCGGCGCTGGCGGCCGAAGGAACGAACCCGCCGGACGAGCCCCACGCGACGGCGGAGTACCGCCGTCACCTGGCCCGGGTCCTGACACGACGGGCCTTGGCGCAAGCCTCGCGGTGAGCAGAGGGGGCGGCACTTCCGCGGGTGCCGCCCCCTTGATCGCGATGGCCGATTCCCGCCAGCGCCGGGTCCCGTGTGGACGGCAGGATCGGTGGCGTGAAACCTGTTGAGCACACGGCCATCGAGCCCGGTATCCTGTATTTCGGTACTCCGGTGGTGTTGATTTCCAGTACCAATGAAGACGGTTCGGCCAATCTGGCCCCGATGTCCTCGGCGTTCTGGCTCGGCTGGCGGGCGGTGCTCGGGCTGGGCGTCCGGTCGAAGACCGCGCAGAACCTGTTGCGCACCCGGGAAGGTGTGTTGAACCTGCCGTCGGAGTCGATGGCCCCGGCGGTGGACCGGCTGGCGTTGACGACGGGGTCGGACCCGGTGCCCGGCGGGAAGCGCAAGCGCGGCTACTTCCACGTGGCGGACAAGTTCGAGCGAGCCGGGCTGACACCGGTGGCGTCTTCGACCGTGGCGCCGCCTCGGGTCGCCGAGTGCCCGGTGGCCATGGAGGTCGTCGTCGAGGCGGTGCATCCGGTGGGGGAAGACGGGGGAGTGGTCGCCTTCGAGGTGCGGGTGCAGCGGGTGTTCGTGCACGAGTCGATCCGCATGGCCGGCACCGAGGACCGCATCGACCCGGACACCTGGCGGCCGTTGATCATGAGTTTCCAGAAGTTCTACGGGTTGGGGCCGCAGGTCCATCCTTCGACATTGGCCCGGATTCCGGAGCGGCTCTACCGTGGTCCGGATATCGAGCGGGCGCGGCAGGTGGCTTCTTGAGTCTCATTCGTCCTGCTGGGGGTTCTTCGTTGTACCCTTTCGGTAACTGTTCAGGCTGTTTTCGGGCGGTGAGCGGGCCTGTGGGATGATCTTGTTGTGGGGGACGGTGTTCGTCCGTCGTATGACGAGCTGGCCGCGCTGGTCGCAGCGCAGGCGGTGGAGCTCGCTCGTGCGCGGGAGGAGATCACCGCGTTGCGGGGCGAAGTCGCCGCCCTCAAGCGCCGATTGGGCACCAACTCGGGGTAACTCCTCGATGGCACCATCGTCGGACCGGTTCAGCAAGCCCGCCCCCAAGTCGTTGCGGCAAGTCCGGACGCAAGCAGGGCAAGCAGCCAGGCACGCCCGGAGCGACCCCCCAGAATCGCCATGAAGACTCTCGAAAAGCTCAACACTGCTGCGCATATAGCACGAGACGCCGGCCTGGCGCGATCCCCGCCCACATCGTCGATCTGCTGATCTCCGGGTTCGTCCGCACCGTCAATCTTGGCCTGCTGCTGCCCCCACCCGACCGAGGCCGCAAGCAAAGCAAGACACGGAACCTGCTGGTTCGCCTGCGCGACTATCAGCACCAGGTGCTGCTGTTCGCCCGCGACCTCACCGTCCCGTTCACCAACAACCAAGCCGAACGCGACCTCCGCATGATCAAAGCCCAGCTGAAGATCTCCGGCGGCTGGCGCACCCGACACAGCGTCCAAGCGTGGCTGCGCGTCCGCGGCTACATCTCCACCGCCCGCAAGCACAGCCTCCACCTCATCACCGCCCTCCGCGACGCCATCACCGGAAACCCTTGGCTACCCACCACTGCCGAAACGACCTGAACAGTTACCCCTTTCGTGTGATGAACTGGTGTTCGATACTCGGTAATCTTGAGTTATGACCGACAACGCGGCCCTCCCCTCCGATGCGGTGGTCCTCGCCGACCGCATCGGTGAGCTGGTCGCGTGCATGCGGACTGCCGAGGCCGAACTTGGTGCGCTGCTGGTGGAAATCGAGCAGCGTGGGGTGATGGAGCTGTTCGGCTACCGTTCCGCCGCGCGGCTGCTGGAGCACCTCGCCGATGTCCCGAAGCAGGCGGGCGAACGGATGGTGAAACGCGCCCGGGCTCTCCACCCGGGCCGCAACCTCGACGGCAGCCCGATTCCCGCTCTCGCCCCTGCAACCGGTGTTGCCGCGCGCGCTGGGGAGCTGAGCACCCCGATGATCGACGTGATCACCGGTGTCCTCACCCAGGTCCCACCCGAGCACCATGCCGGCGTTGAGCAGAATCTCCTGTCTTTCGCCGCCGACGCCGGACACAAGCAGGTCGCCGCCCTCGGCGCCAGGATTCTGGCCCATCTGAACCCCGACGGCGCCGAACCCGCCACCACCGAACCCGCCACCCCCACCCGGGAACTGTTCCTGCGCCGCAAAAGAACCGGCATCTGGGAACTGAACGGCACGTTCGACGACGAGACCGGCACCCGCGCCAGCGCTGTGCTCGACGCCATCGCCGAGCGCCGCACCAGCGACGAGGGCCCCGACCACCGCACCCTGCCCCAACGCTACGGCGACGCCTTCTCCGACACGATCGACCTCGCCCTCAACTCCCCGGACCTGCCCACGCAAGCCGGGGAACGGGCCCACGTGATGGTCGCGGTGTCGCTAGCGGACCTGAAGTCCGGGGTCGGGACGGCCACCCTCGGCGACGCCGGCGAGATGTCGGCCGCGGAAGCACGGGTGCACGCCTGCGACAGCATGCTCATCCCCGCCGTCATGGGCGAGAAAAGCGAACCCCTTAACCTGGGCCGTCTCCGCCGCCTGATCTCCGCCGGGCTCCGCCGTGCCCTGTACCTACGCGACCGCGGCTGCGCGTTCCCCGGCTGCCACCGCCCACCCCGCCACTGCCAAGGCCACCACATCCGTCACTGGGCCGACGGCGGTCCCACCGACCTGACCAACCTGGTCCTGATGTGCGCCCACCACCACCGGCTCCTGCACCGCTCCGGCTGGCAAGTCCGCATCGCCGCCGACGGCCTCCCAGAGTTCCTCCCACCGGTGTTCCTCGACAAACGCCGAAAACCCAGGCGCAACAACCTCCACCAACCACTCCCATTCGCAGCCTGAACACGGGAAAGGCCCGCAGCCACACGGCTACGGGCCCACACCCACACCCACGCCCGCGCAATCACCAGCGCCATCGCAGCTGCTGCTTCCGGGGCCGCGATCGTGCCACTGTTGCCCACTCTTCCTCCGCGACCACCCCAGTCACCGCCGCCGCCTCGATCGCTGCCGTGGCCACGGTCGCTGCGCTGCCTCGATCGCTGCTGCAGGCTCGGTCGCGGCCACGGTCCCCGCTGCCGCCTCGATCGCTGCCGCCGCTGTGGCCAGATCCTTCCTTCGCCACGACCGCCACAGTTACCGCCGCCGCCTCGGTCGCCGCCGCCGTCGCGGTAGCCGCTGGCCCCGGTGCTGATGCTGAATCCGCGGTGACATGCGTCATCCGGCTTCCGAGCCGAGCGAGCAGCGAACCAGCGAATCGGCCCGCCGACCCGGCCAGCCCACCTCCTTCCACCCACGCCGCACCTCACCCACCAGGCCAAGTCCGTCACCTCGCCAAACAAACCGTCCCCCTCACCCGACCGGGGGCCGCACTCACTCCGTCGGGCGATTCGGGCTTCTTTGCCCGCGTGGTCCAGGGGATCGTGGTCTTTCGGGCATCCGGGTGGCGGTGCCGACGCCCACCCCGGCCGCACTGCTAATGTTCATCAGGGAACTTGCTTGAAGGTTTGATGAAAAGGATCCGGCGAGGGGCAATGGCGGAGCGGTTCGAGTTCGTCCTCGAGGTCTTCGAAGCACTCGTCGTCGGGCGGGCTACCGGGGGCGATGTCCGGCGGTACCCGCTCCGGGCCGGGAACCTGCCCACCGATCCCGTGCGGTTCGTGCGCGTGGCCCGGCAGGTCTACGACGCACTGGAAGAACGGCGGCTCTCCGTCTCCGGTGAGCTGCACCCCGGTGTCCGGGCCGCCTTCGAACTGCTCGCCGAACCGCGGGTCTCGGTCGCCGTCAGCGGGATCGACGGGCTCGGGGCCGATGTGGCCGTTCTCGTCGTCAGCGACGGTGCCCAGGCGCTCGGGATCACGCAGGCTCCGGACACCGATGAACTGCTGTTTTCGCTGTTCGCCGACGAAGAACTCGTCGAGGTCGTCACCGGGGTGCTGCCGCCGGCCCCTGCCGCCAGCACCGGGAAGCACGTCGTCCACCGGGCCGCCGGGCGGGAGGTTTCCGCCATGACCGCGAAGCGGATCGCGGACGCCGAGTTCGACGAAGAAGAGACCGATGCCTTCGGGATGATCGAGGTCAAGGCCGTCGTGCGGCCCGGGCGGCGGCCGCCGGCTGCGAAACCGTCCGATGTCGCCGTGCTCGAACGGGTGCTCGCCGAACCTCGGCTGGGTGGTGGGCACATTGCCGTCAGTGCTCAGGGGCGGCGGGGCGAACGGCTCGCCGGCGAGCCGCTGAGCTGGCTCGACACCGCCGATGGCCGGTACCTCGTGCACACCCGGACGGGCGAGGCCGGGGAACTCACCGCGGAGTACGTGCCCGCCGGCCGGGCCGACCTCTCGCGCGCCATCCGCGACGCGATCGCCGCTGTCTACTGATCGGGGAGGAACAGTCCTGATGACCGAAGAGACCGCGGCCACGGCCCAGGCTCTCCAGGCCACCATGCAGATGCAGGCCGCCACGACACCCGAGGCCAAGACGGTGGCCGCCCTGCGGGTCGGGCTCGCCGGGGCGCAGCTGAAGCGGCTTGCCCAGACCGGTGGCTTCGCCATCGACGACACCACGGGCAACCAGCTGATCGAGGCGCTCGAAGGCGTGCTCGAGTCGCTCGAGCAGCGCTGGGCGAACCTGCAGCGGTTGCACGACGCGCCGGCGCTGAGCCGGACCGCCACCGGGCAGTGGGTGTCCGCGCACATGGTCAGCACCGCCGCCGACGAGCACGGCCTCGTCACCCAGCTGCAGGCCGCGCGGCAGGAGTTCCCGACCTACATCGAAGCCATCAAGCTGGCCAAGCAGAACTACAAGTCCCGGGAAGAGACCACGCGCACGACGCTGACCTCGCTCCCGGCCGCCGACCAGAGCTGAGGGAGACCGTGGCACCCACCGCCGAGTCCGTCTCGGACCCGTCGTCCCCGGACTACAACCCGCGCAGTCCGCTCTACGACGTGACCGCCGATTCGTCGTCGAAGTACTACGTCGGACCGCTGACCACGGACCACTCGCCCTCGGGCGACCAAATCCGCGAGATGGCCACCCGGCAGGTCGACGACGAGATCCGGCGCGGCTGGCTCGGCCCGGTCGTCGACCCCGTGCTGCGCGACCGGAAGATCCAGGAGCTCTACCAGCAGCACCTCGACGACGCCAAGCACGGCCTCGACGAGGGCCTCGCCATGCGCGAAACCGGTGGGGCGCCGCGCACGCTGTGGAACAACGCCAGCCACGAACAGATGAACGAAGCCATCACACTGGACGCCAATCCGGCGACCGTCGCGGAAACTTCGGAAGAATGGGTGAGCGTCGGCAACGACCTCGGCACCCACCAGAAGACCCTCGCCGACGCGATCAACGCCAGCACCGACAACTGGCAGGGCGGCGCCGGTGACGCCGTCCGCGAGCACCTCGCCGGCGTCGGCAAGTGGCTGGGCGCGACCGCGCAGGGGGCCACGCTCGCCGGCCGGCAGCAGGAGATCCACTCCCAGGCGCTCAACGAGACCCAGCGGCAGATGGTCGCGAACCCGCCGGTGCAGTTCGACCTGCAGTCGACCAACCAGCGCCTGATGTCGATGACCGACCCGGTGCAGTACGCGGCGGCCGCGGGCGAGGCCATGCAGACCTATCGGGCGCAGCAGGCCGCGCGGGAGCACGCCGCGCAGATCATGACGCAGTACGACGAGACCATCGGCGGCGCGGTCGCCACCCCGCGGTTCCCGGCCCCGCCGAAGCTGCCGACGGCCACGGCGACCAGGCAGAACGTCGTCGCGCGCAGCGGCTCCGCGGCGGGTGGCGGTGATGGGCAGCCGCTGGCGACGCGGACCGCGATGGACGGCGTCACCCCGCAGAGCCCGCTCGACGCCCGCGCCGCGGGGCTCGACGGTGCCGGCGGGGGCGGCAGCGGTGCGGGCATCCCCGGCGGCGGCTCGGGCAGCGGCTCCGGCTTTTCCGGAAGTGGCATTCCGGGCAGTGGCATTCCGGGCGACGGCTCGGGCACCGGCAGCGGCAGCGGCTTCTCCGGTAGTGGCATTCCGGGCAGCGACACGCAGGGCGGCGGCTCCGGCTTCTCCGGCAGCGGCATTCCGGGCAGTGGCATCCCGGGCAGTGGCATCCCGGGCAGTGGCATTCCCGGTAGTGGCATCCCCGGCGGCGGCGCGGGTGGCGGCGGTGCGGGCTTCACCCCGCCGAACTTCGACGTCCCCAACACGCCCACCGGCGGCAACTTCAGCGGTGCCGGCATCCCCGGCTCGTCGCTGCCGCACTTCGACGACTCCACGACGTCGTCCGGCTTCACGCCCTCGGGAATCGGCGGGGGCGGGGGCACCGGCGGCAGCGGGTTCACCCCGCCGTCGATCCCGAACATCCCGGACATCTCCGGCGGGGGCGGTGGCACCGTCCGCGGCGGCGGTTCGATCCCCGGGTTCACCCCGCCCGGCATCGACCCGATCACCGGGCTGCCCCTCGGCTCCGGCGGGCTCAACACGCCCGGTGGCGCCAAGATGCCGACCATCGGGCGCGGCGGCGGGATCAACGGCGAAAGCATCGCCAGCCGGCTCGGCGGGATCGGCGGCGGGGCCGGTGGCGGCGGCGGTTCCCTCGGCGGGATCGGCGGCGGCTCCGGGGCAGGTGGTTCCGGGGCCGGTGGTGCCGGCGGCGGCGTGCGCGGCACGGGTGCGGGCAACCTGAGCGGTGGAGCCGCCTCCGGCGCGGCCGCGGAAGCCGAAGCGGCGGCAGCACGCAACGCGATGTCGGGCCGCGGTGCGTCCGGCGCCGCGGGATCGCCGGGCATGGGCGGCATGGGCGCCGGCCGCGGCGGCAAGAAGGAAGACGACAAGGAACACAAGTCGGCCGACTACCTCGAAAGCGACGACCCGAACTTCTTCGCGGGCGAAGAAGCGGTCGCGCCGCCGGTGATCGGGGACTGGAAGAACCAGGATTGGAAGTGACGGCATGACGGCCCCCGGATTCGAGGTCGAACCGGATGACCTGGTCGCGCACGCGAGTCACGTCGAGAGCCTGGTGGACCGGCTCAACACGGCGAGCTCGGCGGCCGACACGGCGATGTCGGACCACGCCTACGGACTGCTGTGCGCTTTCCTCCCGCCGATCATCCGGCCGACGGGTGAGCAGGCGAAGGACGCGCTGACGGCGTCGACGGAAGGCGTGCGCGGGCTGGCTGACAATGTCACGTCGGCCGCGAAGTCCTACCAGGAAGGCGAAGAGGGCAACGCGCAGCCGTTCGAGCGTCAGCTCGCGTCGTCTTCGCGTATGTCGGAAGTGAAGGTGCGGTCATGACACGGCCCGACGGGCTCGGGGACCTGATCCAGGACCCCGACGAGACGATCCGCCGGATGGACGACTGGGCGGCCGGGTTCGCGGCGAAGGCGGAGCGCTACCAGGCGGCGCAGGAGGAGACCGAACGGCTGCGGCTGACCGCGACCAGCTCCGACGGCGCGGTCAGCGTGACCGTCGGCGCGGACGGCACCGTCACCGACCTGACGTTCTCGAACAAGGTCAAGTCGTTCCCGCTCGAAGAGCTCTCGCGGCAGATCCTGACGACGATGCGCCGGGCGCAGTCCGGCATCGCCGACCGCGTCGCCGGGGTGATGGCCGAGCAGCTCGGTGACGAGGACCGCGAGACCCGCGGTGCGCTGCTCGACTCCCTGCGCGGCCGGTTCCCCGATCCGGACGAACCGGACGAGCAGCCGCCCGTCCCGCCCGCTCCGGTGCCGCCGGCGCCGTCGGGTGGCGCGGCCGCCTCGCCCGCTCCCGGAACCCCGACGACGCCGCCCCGGCGGCCTACTGCAGCCGACGATGAGGACAACAATCCGTGGTGAATCCGCTGGTCGCGGAGACGAAGGATTCCACGAAGGCGTATTCGGGCATTTCGCTCTTGGAGTCGGCGAATGACTTGAAGTCGGCGATCGAGAGCGGTGACTGGGCGTCGGTCGCGATGGGTGCGGTCGGGACGGCGTTGGATGCGTTGTCGATGGCGATGGATCCGTTCGGGGCGATCCTCGCTGCCGGGGTCGGGTGGCTGATGGAGCACGTCGGTCCGCTCAAGGAGGCCTTGAACGGTCTGACCGGCAATGCCGATGAGATTGCTGCGCAATCGGAGACGTGGAAGAACGTCGCGACCGAGCTGGGCAGCATCGGGGAAGACCTGACTGGCATGGTCAAGGCCGACACGGTGTCTTGGACTGGGAACGCGGCGGACACTTACCGGCAGCGGGCGCAGGACACGGTGACGCTGCTGGAGACTGCGCAGAAGGGCTGTGAGGGTGCTTCGAGCGGGGTGAAGACCGCGGGTGAGGTGGTCGCGGCGGTCCGGGCGCTGGTGCGGGACATCATTGCTGAGCTGGTCGGGCATTTGATCAGCTGGGCGTTGCAGGTGGTGTTCACCTTGGGGATCGGGTTGACCTGGGTGGTGCCGCAGGTGGTCGGCGCGGTGGCGAAGGTGGCGTCGAAGATCGCGGATTTGGTGAAGCGGTTGGTGACGGCGTTGAAGGCGCTGATTCCGCTGTTGAAGCGGGCGGGTGATCTGTTCGCGGACGCGGCGAAGGCGTTGCGGAAGATCAAGCCGGGTAAGGCTGCGCCGCCGCCGAAGCACGCGGATATCAAGAGTGGGCCGAAGGACATCGGTGGTCCCAATGGGAAGGGCGGCCCGGACGCGCCACCGCCGAAGACCGACGGCACCAGTCCCTCGGGCGCCAAAGGCGACGGCACGACGACCTCCGGCGCGAAGACCGACCCACCGCCCAAGACCGACCCGCCACCGGCGTCGAAGGGTCCCGACGACAACCCCAAGGGCCCGGACCCGACGCCCAACGGCGGCTCGACCACGCCCTCGGGTGCGGGCAAGGGCGACGGCGGCAAGGGCGGGGGCTCGTCGAACAAGCCGGACAACCCGCGCGACCGCGGCGTCGGCCCGGACGACCGCGTCTGCAAGTCCGACCCGGTCGACGTCGCGAACGGGGACGTCGTGCTGGAACAGCGCGACCTCGAGCTGCCGGATGCCCTCGTGCTCGACCGCACGCACATCTCGTCCTACCGGGCCGGGCTGTGGTTCGGTCCGACGTGGACGTCCACTGTGGACCAGCGGCTCGAGCTCGACGACGAGCACGTCTGCTACTTCTCCGCCGACGGCCTGATCCTGGTGTACCCGCACGCCGAGCCCGGCGTCCCGGTGCTGCCGCTGGAAGGACCGCGGCGGCCGCTGACCCGCACGGCGACCGGCTACACGCTGCACGACCCCCTGGCCCGGCGCACGCTCACCTTCGCGCCGCTGCCCGGCCGCGGCGGCGCGCTGCAGCCGCTGCAGCAGGTCGAAGACGCCGGCGGCGCCGTCATTTCGTGTGCCTACACGCCTTCCGGCGCGCCGGCGCGCCTGACGCACTCGGCGGGCTACGAGGTGGCCCTCACCACCGACCGCGGCCGCGTGGTGGCGGTGGACGTCGTCGACGGCGACACCGGCTACCGCGTCCGCGCCGTGCGCTACGACTACGACCCGCGCGGGCGGCTGGTCGCCGTGGTCGACTCGTCGGACACGCCGGTCCGGTTCGAATACGACGACGCCGGCCGGATCACCGGCTGGCACGACCGCAACGGCGTCTGGTACCGCTACGTCTACGACGCCGCGGGGCGCTGCGTGGTCACCGTCGGGGACGGCGGTTTCCTCGACGGCCGGTTCGCCTACGACCCCGCCCAGCGGGTCACCAGGTTCACCGACTCGCTCGGCCACACCAGCGAACACCACTTCAACGAGCTCGGCCAGCTCGTGCGCGACATCGACCCGCTCGGCGCGGTCACGGCGTACACGTGGGACCGCTACGACCGCATGCTGAGCCGGACCGACCCGCTCGGCCACACGACGCTGTTCGAGCACGGCGAAGCCGGCGAACTGCGGGCGGTCGTGCGGCCCGACGGCAGCCGCGTCGCCCTCACCCGGCACCTCGACGGCGCCTGGGACATCGCGGTCGAGGCCGCCGGCCGCGTTTGGCGTCGCCACTACCCGGCCGGCAGCGCGCCCGATCCGTACACCACGCTGCCCGGCATCGCCGACGGTTCCGCCGAAGAAGCCTTGAGCCCGGACGAGCCCGGCACCGCGGCGGCCACCGCCGCCGAGCTGCGCGAGCGCGGCGACGGCACCGACCTGTTCGGCCGCCCCAAGGCCGTCGTCGACGCGGGCGGGCGGTCCGCGCTGCGCTGGAGCGTCGAAGGCAAGCTGCTGGCCCGGACCACGCCGGCCGGGGTGCAGGAGGTCTGGCGCTACGACCGGCAGGGCAACGAACTCGGCCACACCGGCCTGCTCGGCCAGGCCGAAGCCCGCGAATACGGGCCGTTCGACCTGCTGACCGCGGTCACCGACCCGACCGGCGCGCGGACGGCGTACACCTACGACACCGAGCTGCGGCTGGTCGCGGTGACCAACCCGGCCGGGCTGACCTGGCACTACACCTACGACCCGGCCGGGCGCCTCGCCGCCGAGTCCGACTTCGACGGCCGGGTGACCCGCTACACCCACGACGCCGCCGGGCGCTTGGTGCGCTCGGAGGCCGGCGGCCTGGTCGTCGAGTACGCCTACGACGTCCTCGGCAACGTCGTCTCGCGCCGCACGGCCGACGAGCTCACCACGTTCGCCCACGACCCGGTCGGCCGGCTCGCCGGCGCGGCGAACGCCGAGTCCCGAGTGGACATCGAACGCGACGACCAAGGTCGCGTGCTCACCCACACCGTCGACGGCCGCACGATTTCGTTCGGCTACGACGACGAAAACCACCTCGTGCACCGCCGCACACCGTCCGGAGTGGACAGTGTATGGCGGTTCGACCCGGACGGTGTCCCGGTCGCGCTGCAGACCGCCGGCCAGTCGATCCGCTTCGGGCACGAGGGCGGCGCCGAAACCCGGCGCGTCTTCGGTGACGTCGTGCTCGAACAGGCCTACGCGGGGGAGCGCCTCACCGGCCAGGCCGTGACGGTCGCCGGGCGGCGCGTGCACTCGCGCGGTTACGACTACCGGCCCGACGGCGAGCTCGCCGTCGTCGACGACGACGTGACCGGCCCGGTGCGCTACCAGCTCGACGCCGCCGGCCGGGTCACCGCGGTCGCCGGCCCGAACCGCGCCGAGCAGTACCGCTACGACGGCGCCGGCAACATCACCGGCACCGCGCGGGAACGCCGGTTCTACACCGGCACCCGGCTGACGGCGTCGGACACCACCGCCTACGAATACGACGCCCACGGCAGGCTCGTGTCCCGCCGGGACGCCTCGGGCGCTGTGTGGCACTACACGTGGAACGCCCTCGGCCGGCTCACCGGCGTCGTCACACCGGACGGCAGCCACTGGCGCTACCGGTACGACCCGCTCGGCCGGCGCACCGCGAAACAGCGGATCGTCGCGGGCCAGGGCGGTGCTCCGGTGGTGGCCGAGCAGGTGCTGTTCAGCTGGGACGGCACCACCCTCGTCGAGGAACAGGCCGGCACCCGGGTCACCACCTGGGAATACCACCCGGACGACGGAAAACCCCTGGCGCAGCTGGCTTCCGGCCGGCTGGCCACGATCGTCACCGACCAGGTGGGCTCGCCGATCGAGCTCGTCGACGCGGCCGGTGCGCTGCTGTGGCGCGGCGAGGCGGACCTGTGGGGCAACCCTGTGCTCCCCCAAGAGACAGTGTCCCCTCAAGAGCAGGCCGGCACGCCGCTGCGCTTCCCCGGCCAGTACCGCGACGCCGAGACCGGACTGCACTACAACGTCTACCGCTACTACGACCCGGCGACCGCGCGGTACCTCAGCCCGGACCCGCTGGGTCTCGAACCCGCCCCGAACCCGGTCGCCTACGTGGCGAACCCGCTCCTCGCGGCCGACCCGCTGGGGCTCACGGCGACGGTGTCCCCGTGCGGGAAGGTCAGCGACAAGGCGCCCCCGAAGCGCCAGCGGTCCGAGGACGACTCGACGAACGCGTCCGGCTCCGGCTCGAGCAAGAAGCCGAAGACCGGCCAGGACTTCAAGCCCGGGGACATCGTCAACGACGACCTCAAGGACCCGGCGATCGACAAGTACAAGAACTTCCCGAAGGACGACCCGAACAACCCGCTCGGCAGGCGCCTGAAGGACTCCGAGGGCAAGACGAAGGTCAAGCGGTCCGAGGACGTCGGCGAGGCCGGGGCGCACGACTACCTGAAGAAGGTCACCGGCAAGGACGACCTCGACATGATCACGCCGACGAAGGCCAACCCGCTGCCGGCGGGCAAGTACGGCACCAAGCCGGGCGAGCCGTGGCCGAACGCGGTCGCCTTCAACGGCAACAACGTCGCCGACGTCGCCTACTGGGACGGCAAGACCATGCACGTCGTCGAGGCGAAGGGCAACGGGTCGACGCTGACGGGCGGCCCGATGCACGGCCGCGTGCAGAAGTTCGACCCGGACACCGGCGCCCCGGTGCCGCCCGCGAACCGGCCCAACGAACACCGGATGGACCAGGGCAGCACGGAATACCTCAAGGACGTCGCCGCGAACATGAAGAACAGCAAGCCGGAGAACGCGACCTACGACGGCCGGGGCGAGGTCGGGACCTCGATCTGGAACGCCATCCACAACGGCCATCCGCCGGTGAAGTACGTTCCGGTCAACACGACGGTCGGCCCGGACGGCAAGGCGGTCGTCAAGGTGACGCCGGGGTACGGGGAGTAGAGCATGGGTTACGCGCTGGTCTTCCGCGCCGCGTCGGCGGACGAGTTCCGGGCACGGGTGGCCGCCGACCCGGTGGTGGCGGCGTTCCGCGACGCCGGTGGCGGCGAACCCACACCGGAGGTGGCCGACACCGTCGCGCGCACGGCGTTGGCGATGGGCGAGGAGGCCGGCCGCACCGGGCATTCCTCCGCGGGCGGCGACCGGTTCCGCGAGGAGCTGTTCGACGGCGTGCTCGCCGGGCTGCTGGGCGCCGACGTGGCCGACCACCTGCTCTCGCGCAACCTCGAAGGCATCGTCTGGACCGACTACCCGATGGTCGGGTTCGTGCTCGCCGGCGAGCTCGCCGAAGCCCTCGCGAAAGCGGGGGACGACCGCCCCGGCGACCTGGACGAGGACGACGCCGAGGTGATCGACGCCGTGCTCGCGGCGCTGCGCAAGGTGGCCGACGCGGGGCAGGACGTCGTCACGGTGTACGCCTGAGCAGTCCGTTCGGCCCTCGACAGGGGACGCCCGGGCGGGCGACACTGGGCCGATGACCGGCCTGATCACCGGAAGCCGTGTCCGGCTGCGGCCTGCCGCCGCCCCGGACGCCGCCCGGTTCGAGGAGATCCTGTCGCACCCCGAAGTCGCCCGCTGGTGGGCCGACGCCGAGGAGCCGGTGGCCGCCCAGGTGTCCTATCTGCTGGACCCCGACGAAGGCACCACGACCTACGCCGTCGAACACGAGGACGTCGTCGTCGGCATCGAACTGGCCTTCGAGGAGGCCGACCCGCAGTACCGCCACGCCGGGATCGACATCGCGGTGCACCCGGACTTCCAGGGGCGCGGCCTCGGCGCGGACGCCATCCGCACGCTGGCCGAACACCTGTTCACGGAGCGGGGGCACCACCGGCTGGTGATCGACCCCGCGGCCGGCAACGAGGCGGCGATCCGGCTCTACCGGTCGCTCGGTTTCCGCCCGGTCGGCACGATGCGGTCCTACGAGCGCGGTCCGGACGGCAACTGGCACGACGGGCTGCTGATGGACCTGCTCGTGGACGACCTGGTCCCGGCGGCCGCACTAGCAGGCTCGTGAGCAGCCGCGCGGTCGCGGCCCGGCCCTTGCGGCGGGTCGCCGTGGCGAGCGCGGTGGGGACCACCATCGAGTGGTACGACTACTTCATCTACAGCACGGCGACGGCGCTCGTGTTCGGCAAGCTGTTCTTCACGACGCTGTCGCCCGCTTCCGGGACCCTGGCCGCGTTCGCGACGCTCGGGGTCGGGTTCCTGGCCCGCCCGGTCGGCGGGATCCTCTGGGGCCACTTCGGCGATCGCGTGGGCCGCAAGGCGATGCTGGTGCTGTCACTGCTGCTGATGGGCGTGGCCACCGTCGGCGTCGGGCTGCTGCCGACGTACTCCGCGATCGGGGTCTGGGCGCCCGTCCTGCTGCTCGTCCTGCGGCTGCTGCAGGGGCTGAGCGCGGGCGGCGAATGGGGCGGGGCGGCGCTGATGGCGGTCGAGCACGCGCCCGAGGGGCGCCGCGGCCGGTACGGCGCGTTCTCGCAGATCGGCGTCCCGGCCGGATTGATCCTGGCGCAGCTGATGTTCTTCGTCCTCGGCCGCGCGCTGACCGACGCGCAGTTCGCCGCGTGGGGCTGGCGGGTGCCGTTCCTGGCGAGCATCGTGCTCGTCGGCATCGGCCTGGTGATCCGGCTGCGGATCGAGGAAAGCCCGGTGTTCTCCCGGTTGCGGGAGGCGGAGGAGCGCAGCAGCCGGCCGATGGTCGACGTGCTGCGCGAGCGGCCGCGGGCACTGCTGGTGGCCTCCGGCAGCTTCATCGCCAACACCGCGATCGGGTACATCTTCCTGGCCTACCTGCTGTCCTACGGCACCTCGGTGCTCAAGATCAACCGCACCACACTGCTCGTCGTGGTGATCGTGGGCAGCGTGACCTGGCTGGTGAGCATCCTCGCCTCGGCGGCGTGGTCCGACCGCGTGGGCCGCAAACCGGTGTACCTGGCCGGATCGGTGCTCCTGGTGGTCTGGCCGATCCCGTTCTTCCTGCTCGTCGACACGCGGGCGACGGCGTGGCTGATCGTGGCGGTGGTGGTGCTCAACATCGGCCTCGGGGCCACCTACGGGCCGCAGTCGGCGTTGTTCGCGGAGCTGTTCGAGCCGCGTTACCGCTACAGCGGGGCTTCGTTCTCCTACGCCGTCGGCGCGGTACTGGGCGGTGGCTTCGCGCCGTTGATCGCGACGGCGTTGCAGACCGCCACCGGCACTTCGCTTTCGGTGTCGCTCTACCTGGTGGCCGTGGCGGTGCTGAGCCTGGTCGCGGTGCTGTTCATCCCCCGGGATCAGAGCCGGTCGAGCCGGACGGCGGCGGCCATCCGCTCGTAGCCCGCGTCACCGGGGTGGAGGTGGTCGCCGGAGTCGTAGGCCGGGAGCATCCGGAGCGGGTCGGCCGGGTCGCGGACCGCGGCGTCGAAGTCGATGACGGCGTCGAAGACCCCGCTGGTGCGGATGAACGCGTTCACCGCCTGGCGGGTCGCTTCGAGGGTGTCGTCGTAGACGCGCCAGCCCTTGAACGGCGTGAGCGTGCCGCCGAGCACCCGGATGCCGCGCGCGTGCGCCTGCGCCACCAGCTGGCGGTACGCCGACGTGATCGCGGCCGGGTCGGTCTGGTGCGGCTCCTGCTGGATGTCGTTGATGCCCTCCAGCACGATCAGCGTCCGCACGGCACCGACGCTCAGGACGTCCCGGTCGAACCGGGAGAGCGCGTTCTGGCCGGCGCTCGAGCCGGGGACGTCGAGCAGCAGCCGGTTGGCGCTGATGCCGGCGTTGAGCACGCCGTAGCGGTCGTGCAGCCGATCGGCGAGGTAGTCCGGCCAGCGGTGGTTGGCCGCTGGGGCTGACCCGTAGCCGTCGGTGATCGAGTCGCCCAGCGCGACGATCGAAGCCTTCGCGTTCGAGGCGGGGGATCCGCCCTGGACGTCGACACCGGAGACGTAGTGCCACACCGACGTCTGCTCGGTGTACGGGGCGCCGGACTCGCTGGCCGCGAAGTCGCCGTTGCGGGTGAAGTAGGACGTCTGCGTCGCGAGCGGGTGGTAGGTCACCGGTCCGGACTTCGCCGGCACGTAGGTCGTCACGAGCAGGTTCGTGTCGGCGGGGACCCGGAGGTCGACGGGATCGCTCAACGCCTCGGCGCCGGCGGGCACGACGACGCTCGGGGCGCCGCCGAAGGCCAGGGACCGCAGGGTGCCCGGCACGGCGTCCGGCCCGGTGGCCTGGACCGCGACCGTGACGTGCCCGAAGGTCAGGGGCGCGGCGCCGAAGGCGTTCGACAGGTGGACGCGGGCCCGGTCGCCGCCGGCGCTGGTGTGCACGACGTTGCGGATCGAGTAGCCCGGGTAGCCGTCCGGGGTGTTCGGCACGGCGGCCGCGGGCGCCGCGGCCCACGTGCCGACCCAGCCGCCCACCGCCTGCCGGGCGAGGTCCGGTACCGCGCTTTCCGGATTCGCGCTGCCGGACGTCGTCAGGAGGGCGAATCCCGCCAGGACGGCCGCGCTCAGCGCCACGAAACGTCGCATGTCCCCACCGTCGCCCGCGGTCCGCGGCTGGGCGACCGCTGATCAGGTGAGCCATCGGACAAGATCCGGGACAGTGTCATCGGAACAGAGGTGCCACCGGAACAGAAGCCGGGGAAGGGCGGGGCGGGCCCGTCCGGGATTCTGGGGATGCCGGACGGGCCCGCGCGAGGTGGCCGTTGCCGCGACGGCCGCTCGCCGGGGTTACCCGGTCCCGATCGGGCGGAGGCTGGCCCGGATCGTTGCGTCGTGGTGACCCCGGAGGGCGTGTGCGAGACGCCCTCACCCAAAGCACGGCCGCCGGTGCGGGGTGGTTCAGCGCAGTTTCGGGGATTCCCGGTCCGGGGTGCTACGCCGGAAAGCCGTGAAGGCCGCTTCCCGGGTCGGTCCCGGGAGCGGCCTTCACGGCTTCTGAGCGGGAGGCTCAAGCTGCGGCGGCGGGAAATCCGGTCAGGGCGCGGTGGCCCGCGTCGGTCAGTTCGGCGGGGGCCCACTGGCCGGGCGCGACGAGCCGGGTGGCTCTGACCAGCCCGGCGCGGGCGAGGTCGTGGGCGGTGTTCTGGTCGCAGCACGACAGGCCGTCCACGCGGAGGTCGGGTTCGCAGCTGCAGCGGAGCTCGGCGCGCCCGTCGGCGATCGCCTTGAGCATGGCGATCGCACGGCGGCTCAGCGCGTTCGGGTCGGTGGACATCGGTCTGGCCTTTCGGTGCGGCTGGGTTCTGACGGCGAGGGCTGCAGCTCGTTACCTAGGGATACGCGGCGAACACGAGCACGGTTCATCACGATCGGGCCAGTTGGCCTCTTGACACGGCGAAGGCCACCAAGCAGGCTCATTCATCGGATGAATCAGTTCCGCCAGCGACAGATGCGCCTCCTGGGGGCTAACTCTGCCGTGATCCCGCCGTAGTCATCCGATCCCTGGAGGCTCAGTGCCGACCTTCCCCCGCCGTCAAGCCCTCGGTATCGCGCTGGGAGGTGCCGTCGCGCTCGGCGTGGCCGGCCACACCCCGGCCGGCGCCGCCATCCCCGTGGACGCCGCCCCCGACCGCGCCGACACCCCGATCGTCCCGCCCCCGCCGCCGGTCCCGGTCGCCCTCGACCCCTGGTTCACATGCGACGGCATCGACAGCGCGTCGGCCACCGGCGGCGACTTCGACGGGTCCGGCTACACCTTCCCGGCCGAGCACCTGCCGTCCGGGCAGATCGTCACCGCCGGCGGCGTCCCGTTCCGGCTCGGGTCCGCGGCCGCCGGGGCGAAGAACAACATCGCCGCCACCGGCCAGCGGATCGACCTGCCGAAGGGCCGCTACTTCGTCGGGTACTTCCTGGTCGCCGGCAGCTACGGCGCGGCGGGCGGCGCGGCGACCGTGCACTACGCCGACGGCAGCACGAGCACCGGCTCCCTGTCCGGCCCCGACTGGTACACCGGCAGCGGCGCGCTCGTCTCGCCGTTCCGCTACGCGCCCGGCGGTGTCGTCGACAACAACCCGGTTTCGCTGGCCACCGGCCAGGTCTGGATCGACCCGGCGCGCGAAGCCGTCGCGCTGACCCTGCCGGTGACGGCGAACCCGGCACCGAACGTCGCCAGCCTGCACGTCTTCGCGCTCACCCTCCAGCCGGTCGCCGTGGGCCGCTCGGCGCTGATCCTGGACGGCCGCTCGACGGCGAACCTGCTGACCGACGGCGGGCCGCAGGCCGCCGAGGCGACCATCGTCAACGCCGGGACCGTGTGGCTCGGCGCGGGCGACCGGGTGAGCGTCACCGTCGACGTCCCCGGCGGCCGGACGACCGTGCCCGCGACCGTCCGTTCGCTGGCGCCGGGGGAGCAGGCGACGGTCCGGCTCGGGCTGGCGCCGAACGCGTCCGTGCCGCCCGGCACCACCACGAACGGCCAGATCCGCGTCACCGCCGGCCGCGGCACGCTCGCCACGCAGCAGGTCCCGATCACCCTCGGCGTCCCGGACTTCCGGCCGGCCGACGCTTCGCTCTCGACGCACCGCGCGCCCTACTGGTTCGACGACGCCAAGTTCGGCATCTTCATCCACTGGGGCGTGTACGCCGTGCCCGCGTGGGCGCCCGTGGGGCAGCAGTACGCGGAGTGGTACTGGCAGAACCAGCAGGACCCGAACGGCGCGACCTACGCCTACCACCGGCAGAAGTACGGCGAGAACTTCACCTACGACGACTTCATCCCGCTCTTCACCGCGGCGAAGTTCGACCCGCGTTCCTGGCTGAACCTCATCGCGGACGCGGGCGCGGAGTACTACGTCCTGACGTCCAAGCACCACGACGGCTTCGCGTTGTGGGACACGAAGGTCAGCGACCGCAACTCCGTGAAGCTCGGGCCGAAGCGCAACATC
Organism: Amycolatopsis mediterranei; assembly: GCF_026017845.1. NCBI lineage: Bacteria > Bacillati > Actinomycetota > Actinomycetes > Pseudonocardiales > Pseudonocardiaceae > Amycolatopsis > Amycolatopsis mediterranei. Next base: position 6,082,684 of record NZ_CP100416.1, on the reverse strand, counting down.
GTCGACGAGCTCTTCGCGGCGTCGCGGAAGTACACCCCGCAGCTGCGCAACGGCTTGTACTTCTCGCTGCCGGAGTGGTTCAACCCGGACAACCCGTGGATGGGCCACGCGCCGCGCAACCCCTACACCGGCGCGCCGCTGCCCTACACCGGCTACACCGCGGGCAAGGACTTCGTCCGCGACTACCAGGCGCCCCAGGTGCTGGAGCTGATCTCGGAGTTCGACCCCGACGTCCTGTGGTTCGACATCGGCGGCGTCAACGACAGCCGGACCGTGCTCACCGAGTACTTCAACCGCGCGAAGAACCGCAGGCGCCCCAAGGACGTCACCTACAACGACCGCGGCGGCATCCCGGACCACGACTTCACGACGCCGGAGTACACGACGTACCCGAACACCGTGGTGGCGAAGTGGGAGTCGAGCCGGGGCCTCGACCCGTTCTCCTACGGCTACAACCGCGCGACCCCCGACGAGAAGTACATGACGGCGGAGGAGGTCGTCCGGACGCTCGTCGACATCGTCTCGAAGAACGGCAACTTCCTGCTCGACATCGGCCCGGACTTCGACGGCACGATCCCGGACGTCATGCGCAAGCACCTGCGGGACGCGGGCGCGTGGCTGAAGGTCAACGGCGAGGCCATCTACGGGACCACGTACTGGTCGAGGATGGCCCAGCTCGGCGACCTGCGGTTCACGGTCAAGCAGAACGAGGCGTTCTACGTGCACTCGCTGACCGCGCCGGGCAGCCGCGTGGTGGTGGACGCCCCGGTGCCGATCCGCGCGGGTGACCGGGTGACCATGCTCGGCTACCGCGGCGCGCTGCACTGGACGGTGGAGAACGGCTCGCTGGTGATCGACGTCCCGGCCGCGGCCCGGCAGGCGGGCCGCTACACGTGGGTGTTCAAGATCGCCTGGAGCTAGCGGCCGGCGTTCTTGCCGGTGCGGACACTGACGCGGCCGCTCAGTAGTAGTGGCGCAGCTGGGGCCACGCCGCGGACCACGGCCGCGTCAGTGTGCACAGCGAAAGCACGACACCTTCCTCGTCGTTGTCGACGCCTTCGGTGTTGTGGTGCTTGGCGACCGCGCGGCACCCGGTGATCAGCCGGGCCGCGGGGGAGCCGGGCCGGATCCGCCCGACGAGCAGCACCGGGCCGACCAGCCGGTCCGGGGGTGGCCCCCAGTCCGCGTACGACATGTGCGGCGAATACGGCTGCGGCAGCCCGAGCTCGGGACCGTAGCGCTCGATCGCCCCGGCTTCGCCGTAGTTGCCGGCGAGGATGACCGCGGTGTCGCGCTCGGCGTCCGGGATCCGCCGCCACGCCCCCGCGACGCTGCCGGCGAAGTCCGGCCAGCCGACCTGCTCGCCCGGCTCCTTGTTCATCGCCAGCAGCGGGCCGTTCAGCGTCGACGCCGGCACGACCGGGAGTCCGATGAGGACGGACACGGCCACGCACACCGCGGCGGCCGCGCCGGTGAGCGCCCGCCGCGTCGCCCCGCCGCGGCCCAGCCACCGCAGCACCGGTTCCGCGCCCAGCGCCACCAGCGGCAGCAGCAACGGCACCGAGTAGTACGGCTTCCCGCCGAGCACCAGGAGCTCGGCGCAGACCACCGGATAGGCGATGGCCAGCGGACGGGCCCAGCGCAGGGCGGGGTCGCGCCACGGCCGCACCAGCCCGGCAATCCACACCGGCACCAGCACCGGCGAAAGGAGCAGCAGCTGCATCGGCACGAACAAGAGGCGGTTCTCGCCGCCGTCGTCCGCGCTGATCCCGCCGGCCACGGTGAGCAGCGGCCAGCCGTGCAAGGCCTGCCAGAGCACCACCGGCGCGGCCAGGACGGCGGCGATCCCGACGCCTGCGGCGAGCCACCAGGTCCGCAGCACCCGGAGCGGCCCGGCGATGGCGACGCCGAGGCCGAGCCCGGACAGCAGGAGCAGGACGAGCCACTTGTTCGCCAGGCCGAGTCCGGCGGCGGCACCGACGGCGAGCCACCACCGGCCGTCGCCGGTGCGCAGCAGCCGCAGGCCGAAGAGCGCGATCAGCGACCACAGCAGCACGTCCGCGGAGTTGGTCGCCAGCATGTGCGAGACGACCAGGACGTAGGACGACAGCGCCGTCGCGAGCGCGGTGAACAGCTGGACGCCGCGGCCGCCGCCGAACTCGCGGGCGATCAGCGCGACGACCACCACCGTCGCCATGCCCAGCAGGGTCGCGATCACCCGCAGGCCCGCGGGCGTCTCGCCGAACAATGCCGTCGACGCCCGGGCGAGCCACGGCGTGATCGGCGGGTTGTCGACGTACCCCCAGTCCGGCCGGCGGCCCGAGGCGACGAAGTACAGCTCGTCGCGGTGGAAGCCGTAGCGCCCGGACAACGCCGTCAGCACGACGGCCTGGACCGCGACGACGATCCCCACCGGCAGCGCGGCGAACCGCGGTAGATCGCGAGCAGCCCCCATGGCGGCCTCCCCTCGGCTGCCGGGGATGGTACGCGGTCGATCACGCTTCCGGGCGCGCTCCGAGGAACTCGCCGCCGGCGTCGGCGACCAGCTCGTCGAGGGTCTGCGCGCGGCGCAGCGGCGTGAACTCCACGTCGCCGCGGCCGGACACGGTGAACCCGTACACAGCCGGACGCGGCAGCGTGTTGTACGCGTAGTGCGCGCCGAAGTAGTACGCGCCGGTGTCGTGGGCGACGACGAGATCGCCCGGTTCCAGCAACGGCAGCGGTCGCTCCCGGGCGAGGAGGTCGCCGGCGAAGCACAGGGGACCGGCGATGTCCTGCGCCACCTCGGGTCCCGTCTTCGGGACGCCCGTGGCGTCGAACGCGCCGATCCGCAGCGGCCAGTGCTCCGGCTGGAGCACCGTGCGCGCCGCCACCTGGCCGCCCGCGTGCGTCACGGCGATGTGCCGGCCCCCGGCGACCTTCGTGTACTCCACCGTGCTGACCAAGAAACCGCTCTTCGCCAGCAGGGAGCGGCCGAACTCGGTGACGAACGCGTAGCGCCCGTCGCCCAGGGAAGGCACCCGCGCCAGCAGCGTCGCGACGTAGCCGGCGTACGTCGGGCCGGGTGCGTCGGAGGTGAAGTCCACCGGCAGCCCGCCGCCGAGGTCGAGACTCGTCACCTGCCGGTACCCGGCTTCGGCGTTGATCTCTTCGGCGAGTTCGTGCGCCGCGGCGACGCCGTCGGCCATCAGCTCCGGCGGGCAGCCCTGCGAGCCGACGTGGACGTGCAGCCGCGTCAGCCACGGCCGGCGCGTGAAAGCTTCGCGCAGCAGTGCCCGGCTTCCGTTGTCGCGCAACGGAATGCCGAACTTCGACGCCGCGGTCGCGGTGCTGGTGTCGCCGATCCGGCCGGCCCCGACCTGCGGGTTGATCCGCAGGCCCAGCACCGACCGCGGCGGTGCCGCGCCGACCAGCCGGTCGAGCCGGGCGAGCTCCTGGAAGTTGTCGGCGTTGACCGCGGTGCCCTCGGCCAGTGCGTGCGCGAGCTCGGCGGTGGTCTTGGCGGGGGAGTCGAGCACGAGCCGCGGGCCGCGCAGGCCCGCGGCCTCCGCGACCGCCGTCTCGCCCGGGCTCGCGACCTCGGCGTCGATCCCGAGGTCGCCGAGGAACCGCAGGAGGGGCGCCAAGCCGCACGCCTTGGCGGCGACCGTGTGCTGGACCCGCCCGAGCGGCGCGAACGCCTCCGTCAGGTCTTCGACGGCTTCCCGGACGGTGGCCAGGTCGACGAACCCGGCCAGCGGGGCGGCGAGCCGCCGGTCCGCCGCGGCGGCGAGGGCGAGCAGCTTGCGGTCGGTGCGGGTGCGGGGCGCGCTGGTCGTGGTCACGGGATCAGGACAGCAGCGCGCCGGGTGGGACGTCCAAGACTTCGTCCCGATCAGACCATAGGAACGCCTTATAATCGCTGGGTGGACCTGCGCCGATGGCACTACTTCGCCGTGCTCGCCGAGGAGATGCACTTCACGAAGGCGGCCGCCCGGCTGTTCGTGTCCCAGCCGTCGCTGAGCCAGCAGATCCGCGCCTTCGAGGCGGACCTGGGGGTCGCGCTGCTCGACCGCACGGGCCCGCGCTTCGCGTTGACCGACGCCGGGCGGGTGGCCGCCGCCGAAGCACGTGACCTGCTCGACCGGCTGGACCGGGCCCGGGGCGCGATCACCGCGGCCGGCCGGGGCGACGCCGGGCGGCTGCGGATCGCCTACACGCGTTCGGCGCCCGGCCCGCTGGCCGGCGACCTGGTCGCGGCCTACCGCGAGCGGCACCCGGACGTCGAACTGGCCCTGGAAACGGGCTGGACCAGCCTGAACCTGGCCCGGCTGGCGGCGGGTGAGATCGACGTCGGCTTCGTGCGGCCGCCGGTCACCGCGCCGGACATCGAGGTCGCGGTGGTCGGGTCGGAGGAGGTCCTGCTCGCGCTGCCGTCCGGCCACCCGCTCGCCCGCCGCCGCGGCTGGGTGCGGCGGGCCGCGATCGCCGCCGAGCCGGTGGTGTTCTGGCCGCGGGAGAACGGCCCCGGCCAGTACGACGCGATCAGCGGCCAGGTCTGGCCGGGCGGGCTGCCCCCGATCGTCCGCGAAGAACCCGAGGACGAGCAGCTGATGCGCGCGGTCGCCGAAGGCGCGGGCCTCGCGGCGGTCCCGGAACACCGGGCCCGGGCACTGCGCCGCCCCGGCGTGGTCCTGCGCCGGCTGGACGACCCGCCACCGAGGATCGACCTCGGCCTGGCCTGGCGGGCCGGCTCGGCGTCCCCGGTGGTGCGGGCCTTCGTCGACCTCGCCTCCGGCCGCTAGTTTTCGCCGAGCACCCGGCGCACCGCCGTGACGACCTGGGGGTGGCCGAGCGGCAGCGGCGGCGGCACGCGGTCTTCCCGGCTCTCGGTGCTCGACGCCACCACCCGCACGTCCGTGCCCGCCTCGCGCAGCTTGGCGACGACGTCGTCGTGTTCGGCGAGCCAGGCTTCGTTGGCCTGGACGGCGTCGTCGGAGGCGAGGAACGCGTCCGAGGCCGGGTCGACCAGGAGCAGGTGCGTCGCTGCGCCCGGGTGCCGCTCGACCAGCTGCAGCGCTTCCGCCGCGAACGGGCCGCTCGCCACCACGGCGATCTCGGGATCGCCCGGGCCGGCGTCGCCGAGGAGGTCGTCGGCTTCGGTCAGCGCGCCGCCGGCGGGCACCCGGCACCAGAACACGGCGCGCTTCTCCGCCAGCGGCCGCCAGGTCGCGGGCAGCTCGTCGTGCTTCGCGGCGCCCGCCGGGTCGAGGACGATCACCTTGGCCCCCGACGGGTCCCCGGCGGTCACCACGGCGGGACCTTCGGAACGGACGGGTTCGGGTTCGGCGGGCATGGGCTTTCCTTTCACCGAAAGGGAGTTCAGCGGCGGGGGAGTTCCGGGCTGTCCGTGTCGAGCGGCACGGCACCGGAGCGGACGAGTCCCAATTGGACGGTCTGGCGGCCGGTCAGCGCCTCCAGGAGCCAGTCGACGGCCGTGCGCAGGCGGTTGCCCGGCATCGCCATGAGGTGGTAGCCGCGGGTCACGGCCTTCGCGGGGCGCCCGGACAGCGGGATGTGCAGCGGGTTCGCCGCGGCGGCGCCGGCCCCGAGGTCGACGACGAAGCCGAGGTCGTGGTGGCGGTAGGTGCCCCGGCGGCCGTACCCGAGCGACGCCGCCACGTTGCGTCCGGCGAGCCTGCCTTGGCGCTCGGCGTGCTGCGCGGTCATCGCGGTGTACTGGCCGGGACGGGTGAGGTCGGGCACCGCGGCCGCGTCGCCGCAGGCGAACACGTCGTCGCGGCCCGGCACGTTCAGCTGCTCGGTGACCACCAACCGGCCCTTCGCGGTCTCGAGCCCCAGGCCGGCCACCAGCGGGTCCGGCCGCACGCCGACGCACCACACGAGGGTGCGGGCCGGCACGGCGTCGCCGTTGGTCAGCGTGACGCCCTTGGCGTCGGCGTGGTCGACCGAGGTCTTCATGAGCACCTCGACCCCGCGCGAGCGCAGCACCTGATCGGCGGTCCGGCCGAGCCGCCCGGCGAGCTCGGGCAGCACCCGCTCGGCGACGTCCACCAGCAGCCAGCGGATCCGCTGCCCGGCCAGCTCGGGGTGGCGCGCGGCGAGCGCCGCGGTGAACGCGGGACCCTGCGCGGCGACCTCGGTGCCGGTGTAGCCGGCCCCGACCACCACGAACGTGCAGCGCGCGTCGCGTTCGGCCGGGTCTTCGGCCGCGGCGGCCAGTTCGATCTGCCGGGTGATGTGGTCGCGCAGGTACAGCGCTTCCGGCACGCCGCGGAAGCCGTGCGCGTACTCCGGGACGCCCGGGATCGGCAACAGCTTGTTGACGCTGCCCGCGGCCAGCACCAGCCGGTCGTACCCGATCCGGTGCTCGTTGTCCTCGGGGTCGGTGTAGGTGACGTGGCGGGAATCGAAGTCCACCCCGGTGGCCACGCCGAGGACGAGCCGGACACCGGGCAGCGTTTCGGGAATCGAAACCGCGACGCGCCGCGGGTCGAGGATCCCGGCCGCCACTTCGGGCAGCAACGGCAGGTAGAGGAAGTAATCCGTCGGGTTCAGCACGACGACTTCGACGTCATCGCCGGCTTCCTTCCGCAGGCTTTTCGCGGCGTGGTATCCGGCGAAACCGCCGCCGACGATCACGACACGCATGGATCTCCTTCCGGGGCCGGATCTGCGTCCCGAACGGATTACCCGAGGCCGGAGCCGGGAAACCCGCGGGGTTGACCTCACCCCCCAGGGGCGTACGGTCAGGGGGGTTGGCTGTTGTTCAGACACGTGCTCCGGTCAGCGCCCCTGCACCGCTGAGCATAGGGAGCGCCATGTACGACTGTTTCCGCACGATCTACGAACCGTCCGGCCTCACCGTCACCACGACCGCACGACCGGGTGGGATCACCGTCCTCACCCTGGTCGGCGACATCGACGCCGCCACGGTCGGCATCCTCGACGAAGCCCTCGCCACCGGGGAGCGGCTGGTACTCGACCTGACCCGGGTCGCCTTCCTGAGCTGCGCCGGGGTCCGCTCGCTGCTGCAGGCCGACGCCCGCACCGAACTCGCCGTCGTGCTCGGCGGCCACGCGGTCACCCGTTCGCTCGAAGCCACCGGCGCCGACCTGGTGCTGAAGATCCACCCGCGCGTCGGCGCCGCGCTCGCCGGCCTGGCCCTCGAGCCCGGCCGGGAGGCGTGACTGCCGCGTACTTTCAGTCGTCGCCGGGCTAGTCGCCGGTCGCCTTGCGGTAACCGACGGCGCCGGCGCGTTCGGTGGCGGCCTTGACGGCACCGAAGATCGCCCCCTGCACCGCCGCCGCGATGACCACCTGACGCCAGGTGTAGTCGCGGTCGGTGGCGTCGGGGGCATCGTCCTCCCCGGCCACGCGGCTCCAGACCTGCTTGAACACCTGGCCGGCGAGGATGCCGCCGAGGGCACCCACCACCCAGCTCAGCGGCTTGTAGAGCGCTTTGTTCACGAGTTCCTCCGGCGCAGGATCAGGCGGATCAGGATCAGCAGGCCCAGCACGCCGGCGAAGACCGGCAGCGGGTTGGCGCGGACGGCGTCGGCGCCCTGGCGGAACTTGACCGCGGTCGGCTCGTTCGTCACGTCGGCGACCTTCGCGGTCGCCTGGTCGAGCTTTTCGTCGACGTTCTCCTTGACCCTGGCCTTCACGTCGAGCTTCTGCCCGAGCGCTTCCAGGGTCTCGGTGAGCTCCTCCCGGGTGGCGTCCCGGTCGAGGCGTGCTTCCTCGGCGTTCTTCGGGAAGTCCCCGCTCATGTCCGCACTCCCTGCTTCACGGTCGCCACGTCTTCGCGGACGCCGCTGATCGCTTCTTCGGGCACCGGCGGCACCCCTTGCGTCACTTCCTTCTTGCCGACCAGGGCCGCGATCCCGGCCACGAGGAACAGCGCGACCGCGACGAGCACCGCCGCCAGCCAGCCGGGCACGACGAGCGCGAGCGCCAGCACGGCCGCCGCGACCAGCGTGCCGGCCCCGAGGAACGCGAACAGCCCCGCCGCGCCGAACAACCCGGCGCCGAGGCCCATCTTCTTGCCCTTGCGCTGCAGTTCGAAGGCCGCGAGCCGCATCTCGTCCCGGACGAGCCGCTTGACCTCGTCGGTCAGGTCCGTCACCAGTTCGCCGACCGAGCGGTCGGAAGCCGGCTTCTTGTTCACCTCTTCGATCACCGAACACCTCCTTGCCTGGCCGCCGGGTACCCGGCTCCGGCCCGCGTCAACCGCGCCGGGTTTGACCCCCGGCACACCGGGTAGCCGTTTTGTGCCCTCAATGACGAAGTACCGACCATCGACGAGGAGGAGTGCATGAGCACGATCACCGAAATCGTGGACGTGGAAGTCCCCGTTTCGACCGCGTACAACCAGTGGACGCAGTTCGAGGAATTCCCCCGATTCATGGAGGGCGTCGAAGAAATCCGCCAGGTGGACGCCACCCACACCCACTGGGTGACGCGGTTCGGCGGCGTGACCCGCGAATTCGATGCGACGATCACCGAGCAGCACCCCGACGAGCGGGTCGCCTGGACGTCGGACTCCGGTCCGGACCACGCCGGCGTCATCACCTTCCACCGGCTCGACGACTCGCACACCCGGGTGACCGCGCAGATGGACATCGACCCGGAGGGCTTCGCCGAGAACGTCGCCGACAAGCTCGGCGTGCTCGGCCGCCGCGTCAAGGGCGACCTCAAGCGGTTCAAGGAGTTCATCGAGCAGCGCGGCGGCCGGGAGACCGGCGCCTGGCGCGGTGACGTGGACCGCCCGGGGCGGTAGACCCAAGGGGTCACCCGTCCGGGACGAGTTGTCGCGGCGGGGCGGGATGATCTCCCGCCCCGCCGCGTTTCACGTCCGGGGTCTTCACCGCGTGACGACGGCGTTTCCCTGCGCGACCTGCCGGGTATTCCTCCCGCAAGGTCCCCCAGGAAGGAGCGTCCGGCATGACCACGAACGCGTACCTGTCGTTCCTCGCGATCGGTGTTGCGCTGATCGTGATAGACGGGCAGATCATCTACCGCAGCGGCCGCCGGTACCTGGAGAACTCCTACGGCGACCCGGCGGCGGGCGCTTCGATGACCCGCCTGGTCACGGTGTTGTTCCACCTCGCGACGCTGGGGGTGCTGGCGCTCATCTCGACCATCGACATGGGCGGCAGCGACCTGCCTGGCGTGGTCGGGCGGATCGGCGTGTTGCTGCTGATCCTCGCCCTGGCCCACGCGATCACCCTCGGCGTCCTGGCCCGCATCCGCGGTGAGCAGGAGGTCGAGGCGGTCGTCCAGCGCGGCCCGCGGCCGCGGGTGGACGCAGCAGAGCAGCAGCAGGCCGCGACGGTCACCCCGGTGCCGGGCCAGGACGGCCGGTACCCGGCCGCGAGCCCGACGCTGGAGAACCGGTCCCCGTACTCGGCTCAATAGCAGCGGCTCGGCAGAAGCGACCGAGGGCGGCACTTCCCGGGAAAGTGCCGCCCTCGGTGTATTTCGCGGCGTGGGGGCTCAGGCCTCCGAGGCCGGCAGGTCCACTTCGGTGTGCCGGGCGGCGAGGGCCTTCGCCAGATCGGCGAGCTTGACGTTGAGGTCCTGCGACGCGCGGCGCAGCACGTCGAAGGCCTCGTCGGCGGTGATGCCGCGGCGCTGCATCAAGATGCCCTTCGCCTGGCCGATGACGTCGCGGCTGTCCACCGCCCGGCGCAGATGCGCCGATTCCAGTTCGGCCGCGGCCACGGCCTGGGTGTGGGCCAGCGCGAGCGACGCGTGCGTCGCCAGCAGCAGCGCGAGGTCGATTGCCCGCGCGTCGAACGCGCCCGGGGTGCGCGAGTAGATGTTGAGCGCGCCGGAGAGCCGGGGCGGGCGGGCGTCCGGGAGCAGGGCGGTGGCCAGCACCGAGTGGAAGCCGTGGCGGGCGGCGGCCGGGCCGAACGCCGGCCAGCGCGGGTCCCGGCCCAGGTCCTGCGACCAGCCGACGGCCGGGCCGTCCGGGCGCGCCGACTCGACGCAGGGGCCTTCGCCGTGGTCGTACTGCACCTGGTCGAGCTGCTCGGCGATCGGAGCCGTGCCGACCGGGGTGTGGAAGGTGCCGTCGGCGTCCCGCAGGGTGACGCTGACCAGGTGGGCGTCCGGGATGAGCGCGGTCGCGGCCCCGACGACGAGCTTGAGCACCCCGGCGACCGTCGGCGTCACGTCGAGCAGGGTCCGCGTGAGGTCGGCGAACTGCCGAGCCAGCGGCCCCGGCTCCGGTTCACCGTCCCGCCCGAACCAGGCCCGTTCCCGGGCCCACTCCTCTTCGCCGACGCTCATGGGTCCTCACTGTCTTCCGGATCGCGGTGCAGGCCTTCCATTCAACCCGATGCCGGGGCGCGCAGGGCGGCACGGGCCCGGTCGACGAACCCCGGCCCCGGCCACAGCTGGTCGGCCTGGGGCACCCGGTCGGCGAGATCGGGGTGCGGGAGCGTGGGTGCGGCCTCGCGGGTTTCGAGGACCTCCCGGCCCAGTTCGGCCTGCCGGTCGGCGGAGCAGGTGCGCCCGATCTCGCGCACGGCCGCGGGTCCCTCCTCGCGGACGTGCCGCCGGACGGCGCGGATCAGCCCGCCCAGCAGGCGTTCGAACCGCGTCTCCTGCGGCCCGGCGCCTTCGAGCTGGCGCATCAGGCGGTCCGCTTCGGCGAGGTCGCCGTCGCCGTCGAGGTAGGGCTCTTCGGCGACGGAGTGGCGGACCAGCTCCGCGATCAGGTGGTCGGCGAGGTCCTTGCGGTTCTCCGGGCTGCCCTGGCCGAGCTCGAGCTCGGTGCAGAGCCGGTCGAGTTCGCGGTGGTCGCCGGCGAGGACGGTCGTCAGGTCGGTTGCGGACTGGTTGCCGTTCATGCACTCTCCTGGTCCGGGCTCGGGTTCGCAGAAGGGGATACCCGCTGCTCCGCCCCCGAATCCCGTGTCGGCCGCGCGCAGCCCGGGTATCCACCGGGTAAACCCGCTTCGAGGAGGACGAACCATGGCAGCGCCGTCACAGGTGACCGAGCGCGAACGCAAGTACGAGATCGTCGCCGGCAGCGGGGTGCCCCGCCTGGTCGGCGTCGGCGGCGTCGAAACCCAGGACGACCCCGTGGAGCACGTCCTGGACGCGTCCTATTACGACACCGAAACGTTCCGGCTGGCCCGCAGCGGCATCACGCTGCGGCGGCGCGTCGGCGGCCCCGACGCCGGCTGGCACCTCAAGCTTCCGGTGTCGGCCGACGAGCGGCAGGAGCTGCAGCTGCCGCTGGGCGGCGACCCGCACAAGGTGCCCGGCCGGCTGCGGCGGCTGGTGCGGGCGTACACGCTGGGGGAGAAGCTGGTGCCGATCGCGCACCTGCGCACCGACCGCTTCGCCCACCGGCTCGCCGACGCTGGCGGCCGCACCATCGCGACCCTCACCGACGACCACGTGACCGGGGAAGCCGGTGGCGCGACCGCGCGGTTCGACGAGTGGCGCGAACTGGAACTCGAACTGGACCCCGCGGCCGAACCGGCGCTGCTCGGGGAGTTCGACCACGCGCTGACCGAGGCCGGTGCCTCGGTTTCGCCGTGGCCGTCGAAACTGCGCCGCCTCGTCGGTGACCGCGTCTCGGCGCCGCCGCGGCCCGGCAAGAAGCCGTCCGCCGGCGACGTCGTGCTGGCGGCTTTGCGCGAGCACTACGGCCGGTTGCGCCGTGCGGACGTCGGGGTGCGGCTGGACGCCGAGGATTCGGTCCACCAGATGCGCGTCGCGATCCGTAAACTGCGAAGCACGTTGCGCACCTTCGGGTCGCTCATCGACGAGAAGGAGACGGCGTCGGTCACGACCGAGCTGCAGTGGCTCGGCCGCGAGTTGTCGCCGGCCAGGGACACCGAGGTGACCGAGGAGCGGCTGCGCGAGCAGCTCGACGAAGTGCCTTCGGAGCTCGTGTTCGGGCCGCTGCGCCAGTTCCTCACCCGCCACTTCGCCCGTGAGGCGGAGGTAGGGCGGGCTCGCGCGCTGGCCGCGCTGACCGGCAAGCGCTACCTGCAGCTGCTGCGCAAGCTGGACACCCTGCTGGAAGAACCACCGCTGACCGCGAAGGCGCGCAAGCCCGCGAAGGCCGGTCTGCGCAAGCCGCTGCGAAAGGCCGCCAAGAAGCTGAGCCGCGCCGAAGCGGCGGCGCGCGGCCTGACGGGCGTCGAGCTGGAGACGGCCCTGCACGACGTGCGCAAGAAGGCCAAGCGGGCCCGCTACGCCGCCGACACCGTGAAGCCGGTGTACGGGAAGAAGCTGGCCAAGTGGCGCAAGAACGTCAAGGCCGTCCAGGGCACGCTGGGCGAGCACCAGGACACCGTGGTCGGCCGGGAAATCCTGCACCACCTCGCCATCGCCGGCCACGGCGAGGGGCAGAACACCTTCACCTTCGGGATGCTCCACGCCCAGGACGCCGGGCGGGCCGCGAAGCTGCGCGAGACGTTCGCGCGGGAGTGGCGCCGGCTGCGGAAGGGCGGGCGCCCGGGCTGGCTGGGTTGAGCCGCCGGGAGGCGGCCGCTCCGGCCGCCTCCTAGCCCTCGCCCGTGAGCTTCCCGCGCAGCTGCTCCAGGGTCTGCGACAGCAGCCGGGAGACGTGCATCTGGGAGATCCCGACGCGGTCGGCGATCTGGGTCTGCGTGAGCCCGCCGAAGAACCGCATCACCAGGATCGCGCGTTCGCGCTTCGGCAGTTCCTGCAGCAGCGGCTGGAGGGCCTCGTGGTTCTCGACCATGGCCATCTCGTGGTCCGGTTCCCCCATGGTGTCGGCCAGCGACAACGCCTCGGCGTCGTCGTGCACCGGCTTGTCGACCGAGAGCGCCTGGTAGGCGTTGCCCGCGAGCAGACCTTCGCGGACCTCGTCGACGTCGAGGTTCAGGTGCTCGGCCAGCTCGGTCGGCGTCGGGGCACGGCCCAGGCGCTGGGAGAGCACCGCCGAGCCCTGGCTCAGCGAAAGGTGCAGCTCCTTGAGCCGCCGGGGCACCCGGACGGACCAGCCGGTGTCGCGGAAGTGCCGGCGGACCTCGCCCATGATGGTCGGCACCGCGAAGGACAGGAAGTCGTGCCCCCGGGCGGGGTCGAACCGGTCGACGGCGTTGATCAGGCCGATCCGCGCCACCTGGACCAGGTCTTCGCGGGGCTCGCCGCGGCCGGAGAACCGGGTCGCGATGTGCTCGGCCAGCGGGAGCAGCTCGGTGACGAGCTTGCTCCGGACGACGTCCCGGCGCGGATCAGCGGTGTCGAGGCTGCCCAGTTCCTGGAACAGCGGTTCGCAGTGGGCGTATTCGTCCGGGCGGTGGAGGAGGGTTTTCCGCTCGCTGCTCACGCGCTCGTTCCCGGGTTGAGCACCAGCTCGATCGTGACGATGCCCGCACCCCCACCGGGCAGCGCGTCGCAGTGCGCGGTCACCGAACGGCTCAGCGTCGTCAGGACGTGCCAGCCGAACGTGCGGTCACTCGGTGGCCGGGGGTCGCTCGATCGGGTTGAAACGATGACGTGCAAGCCGTCGGGGGCCAGCCGGAAGCGACACTGCAGCTGCGAGCCCAATTCCGCCAGCTGGACGAGCTGCGCGCACGCTTCGTCGACGGCCATCTTGGCGTCGGCGATGGCGTCCAGCCCGAAGTCCGCGCGCGAGACCACGCCGTGCGTGAGCATCCTGACCAGCGGAATCTGCTCCGCCATGGCGGGGAGCCGCAGCTCGACGAGTTCGTCGAGCAGCTCGTCGACGCTCTGCTTGCCGCCGAACGAGCTGTCGCTTCGAGGTTCTTCCATACGGGAGGTACTACCCATCCGGTGTAATGCTGACACTTCGTGATCAGGGATTTCGGGTTTCGTCACCGGCCCAGCGCCCGTTCGAGTTCCTTCTTGGTCATCTTCGAGCGGCCGTCGATGTTCTTCTTCTTCGCTTCGTTGTACAGCTGCTCCTTCGTCGGGCCGCCCGGGCCCTTGCGGTTGCCGGACCGCTCGCCGCCGCGCTGCTGCGGCGACTTGTCCTTCAGCGACGTCTTGCTGGCCTGCCGGGACTCACCCGACTGGGCGCGGTTCTTGTTCACCGTGCGGGCCGCGATCTCCGTGGCCCGTTTCGTGCTCGCCCCGCGGTCCTCGGCCGAGTCCTTGATGTGCTCGTACTGGCGCTCTCGCTTGCCGCTCCACGACTGAGGCATGCCGGCTCCCTTCGTCTCGCGCGACGGGTACCCGCTTGATCAGCGGGTAAACGTCCCGGTCCGGGTGGTTACCCACCGCGGTCTACGGGTACGCGGAGAGCTGTGACAACCGGGGCTCCGCCCCGAGCCGGGGGCTCCGCCGCCCGGAACCCCCGAACAGCAGTGACAACCGGGGCTCCGCCCCGGGCCGGGGGCTCCACCACCCGGAACCCCCGAACAGCAGCCGATCGAGAGGAGACGCCGATGCGGATCGGCTACACCTTGATGACCGAGCAGACGGGCCCGGACGACCTGGTCCGGTTCGCCGCCGGTGCGGAACGGGCCGGCTTCGACTTCGAGGTCATGAGCGACCACTACTCGCCCTGGCTGGACGAACAGGGCCACGCGCCCTACGCCTGGGCCGTGCTGGGCGCGGTCACCCAGGTGACCGAGCGCGCCGAGCTGATGACCTACGTGACCTGCCCGACCATGCGCTACCACCCGGCGGTGGTGGCGCAGAAGGCGGCGACCGTGCAGGCGCTCTCCGGCGGCCGGTTCACCCTCGGCCTCGGTGCCGGGGAGAACCTCAACGAGCACGTCATCGGCCGCGGCTGGCCGCCGGCCAACGTGCGGCACGAAATGCTCGCCGAGGCCGTGCAGATCATCGGCGGCCTGTTCGACGGCGGCTACTTTGACTACGAAGGCAAGCACTTCCGCGTCGACTCGGCGAAGCTGTGGGACCTGCCCCGGACGCGGGTGCCGATCGGGGTCGCGGTCTCCGGTTCGCAGTCGGTGCAGCGGTTCGCCCCGGTCGCCGACGTGATGATCGCCGTCGAACCGAAGGTGGAGCTGTCCCAGGAGTGGGACGCGACCAAGCTCGGCGGCGCGCCGAGCCGCAAGGTCGGGCAGCTGCCCGTGTCTTGGGGCACCGACCGCGACGCCGCCGTGAAGCGCGCGCACGAGCAGTTCCGCTGGTTCGCCGGCGGCTGGAAGGTCAACGCCGAGCTGCCGGGGCCGGCGGGCTTCGCCGGGGCGACGCAGTTCGTCCGCGAGGACGACGTCGCCGGCTCGATCCCGTGCGGCCCGGACGCCGAGCCGATCGTCGAGGCGGTGCGGGAGTTCGAGAAGGCGGGCTTCACCGACGTGGCGCTGGTCCAGATCGGCGGTGACCAGCAGGAGGGCTTCCTCGACTTCGCCGAGAAGGAGCTGCTCCCGGCCTTGCGTGGATAGGTATTGCGCGGCTAGCGGCACCAGGCGGGGTCAGGCCGGCGCGGGGGCGGGCCGTCGATCGGCCAGCGCGAGGCGCCGGTCCGCCCCGGTCACCCGCAGGGCCCGCCGCACGACCGCGTTGGCCCCGGTGACCACGAGCAGCCCGGTGCCGCCCTGCCCGGCCTGCAGCGCCGCGTGCAGCAGCACCCGGACGCCGGCCACGCCGAGGAAGTCCACTTCGGACAGGTCGACGACCAGCTGTTCCGGCGTCGCCCACAGGCGGTCGGAGAGCAGCGTGGCCAGGTCGGCCGCGGTCGCGCTGTCGAGTTCGCCGCGCGCGGTCACCAAGACCGCGTGCGGGGCGGGCCACGCGGTGCGCAGCCGGAGGTTGGGGTGCCGGGCCCGGGGAAGGTTCATGTCGTTCGCCGCCGTCCTGATGCGGGCGCGGCCGCAGCGCCGCGCTCCGGTGGTTCGAGCGGCTGCTGGTTGAACCGTACGACCGAGCCTAACCCTGTGCCCACGGCCCGCAACCGTCGTTGCTCCGAACGGGCGGGTGGCGCGCCGCGGCGGTGACCGCTCGTGCCCGGGGCGGGCGGGATGCAGTAATCTCGCGCTGGACCCGTTAAAGCGCTAGCGGCCCACTAGTGGCGCGCGCCCGGGTCCCCCCTGGTTGAGAGCGCCCCATCGGAACGAGGAGGGGCGGCACCAGGATGACGGGCGGCCATGAGCAGCTGACCGCGCGGCTGGACGAAGTCACGCTCGCGATGGAGTCGCTGACCGGGATGCTGGACAGCGAACTCGACCTCGGGCAGATGCTCCAGGCGGTGTGCGACCACGCCGTGCAGGTGGTCCCGGGGGCCGACATGGCGAGCATCACCCTCGTGCGCGAAGGCGTGCCGGAGACGGTGGCCAGCACCGACCAGCGGGCGGTGAACTTCGACCGCGAGCAGTACCGCATCGGGGACGGCCCGTGCCTGCGCGCCGCCGAGACGGGCCAGCCGGTCCGCGTCGGCGTCGGCGCCGTCGGGGATCTGTGGCCGCAGTTCGTCACCTCGGCCGAGCAGCTGGGGGTGGCCAGTTTCCTCGCCGCGCCGCTGACCGTGGACGAGGACATGTCCGGTGCGGTGAACCTCTTCGGGTTCGGCGAGCACGGCTTCAGCGAGCTGGGCACCAAGATCCTCGAGCTGTACACGGCGACGGTGGTCATCGGCCTGCGCAGCGCGCGCCGGTACTTCGCGGCCCGTGAGCTGGTCGACCAGCTCAACCGCGCCCTGGAGACCCGCGCGGTGATCGACCAGGCCAAGGGCATCCTGATGGCGGCACACCGGATCACCGCGGAGGAAGCCTTCCAGCGCCTGGTGAAGCGTTCGCAGGACGGCAACCGGAAGCTCCACGAGGTGGCGGCGGAGTTCGTGGCGGCGGTGGCGACGACGACGTGAGCCGGCCCGTCCCCAGCCGGCCGTGTCCCAGCCGGCCGTGTCTCAGCCGGCCGGGACCTCGTCCGGGGGCGCCTCGGACTCGACGGGTGCCGGTTCGGGGCGGTGCTTGCTGCGCTGGCACGTCGTGCAGACCAGGGTGCGGCCCAGCACCGTGCCGTCGTCGGCGACGACCTGCGCCACGTGCATCGTCGGGAAGCCGCAGATCTCGCAGGGCAGTGAGCCGTCTTCGCGGCTGATGCGGATCTGGGTGCCCATCCGGCCTCCTGGCTGTGACGTGGATCTCACCACCTTGCCGTGTTGGTGGCCGGAACCGGCCGAATTCACTCGTTCGGCCTAGTGAGGACGCTTCTGGGTGGTTCCGCCGGTGCCCGCTGTGTCGCCTGCGGTGATCCTGGGTAACCCGCCCGCGAACGGATTGCCGGAGGGGAGCGAACATGCGAGACAAGCGGAACGACCTGCGGCCGGTGGCGGACCTCCTCGTCGACGGTGGGGACGCGGCGGAGCTGGAGCGCACGCGGCACAAGGCGGCACTGGCCGTGGCCGCGCGGGCCAAGGACCCCGAGGACTGCGCGCGGCTGCTGGACATGCTGGGGCTGCACCGGACCGGCCGGCGCAGCACCGACGTCGCCTGAGGCCGGGGAGGACGACATGGCCCGACCGGTGTGGAGCGGCGCACTGAGCCTGGGGCTGGTCACCGTGCCGGTGGAGCTGTACCCGGCGGTGGCGGACCACACGATCCACTTCCACCAGTTCGAACGCGGCACGGCGGACCGGATCCGCAACCGCCGCGTCAACGAACGGACCGGCGAGGAGGTCACCCAGGGCGAGATCGTCAAGGGCTACGACCTCGGCGGCGGCGACCACGTGCTGGTCGAACCGGACGAACTGGACGAGATCGCGCCCGAGCGGTCGCGCCGGATCGACATCGAGCAGTTCGTCGAGCTCGACGAGATCGACCCGTGGTTCTTCGACAAGACCTACTGGCTCAAGCCGGCGAAGGAGGACTTCGCCAAGGCGTACGGCCTGCTGCTGCAGGCGATGGACCGCAGCGAAAAGGCCGGCGTCGCGAAGTTCGTGCTGCGCGGCAAGGAGTACCTCGCCGCCGTTCGCGCCGGTGAAGGCGTCATGGTGCTCAACACGCTGCACTTCGTCGCCGACCTGCGGAAGCCGAAGGACGTCATGGGCAAGCTGCCGGAGGTGCCGAAACCCCGGCCGAAGGAGCTCGACATGGCGCTGGCGCTGGTCGACGAGATGACCGCTCCCTGGAAACCGGAGGACTACCGCGACGAGTACTCCCAGCGCGTCGAAGAGCTGATCAAGGCCAAGGAAGCCGGCAAAGAGATCGCTCACGAAGAGGAGCCGGAGCCCTCGGCCGACGTGGTGGACCTGTTCGAGGCGCTGTCGCGCAGCGTGAAGAACCGCAAGAGCGGCGGCAAGGAACCCAAGAAGAAGGCGGCGAAGAAACCCGAGCTCGCCGAGCTGTCGAAGTCCGATCTCGACAAGCTGGCCCGGGAACAGGGCGTGAAGGGCCGGTCGAAGATGACGCGCGCCCAGCTGGAGAAGGCGCTGAAGGCGTCGTGACCGGTCCCGGCTGGCGCGAGCCGACCCTGGCCACGCTCACCGACCGCCGGTTCTCCGACGAGGACTGGATCTTCGAGCGCAAGCTGGACGGCGTCCGCGCGATCTGCGTCCGCGACTCCGGAACGCCCACGTTGTACTCGCGCAACCACAAGGTGATGGACAACGCCTACCCGGAGATCGTCGAGGCCCTCGCCGCCCAGGGCGGCCCGCGGTTCGTCGCCGACGGCGAGATCGTCGCGTTCGACGGTGCCAACACCAGCTTCGCCGCGCTCCAGCCCCGGATCCACGTCAGCGACCCGGATCGGGCCCGCGCGACCGGCGTGCGCGTCTACTACTACCTGTTCGACCTGCTGTACCTCGACGACCGGGACACGACCGCGCTGCCGCTGCGGCAGCGGAAGGCGTTGCTGCGGGAGGCGTTCGGCTTCGCGGACCCGCTCCGGCTGTCGGCGCACCGCAACACCGAGGGGGAGAAGTTCTTCGAGGAAGCGTGCCGGCGCGGCTGGGAGGGCGTCATCGCCAAGCGGGCGGACGCGCCGTACCACCACGGGCGGTCACCCGACTGGCTGAAGTTCAAGTGCGCGCAGGGCCAGGAGTTCGTCATCGGCGGCTTCACCGACCCGCAGGGTGCCCGCCACGGCTTCGGCGCGCTCCTGCTGGGCTACCACGATGACGACGGCCTCCGGTACGCGGGCAAGGTCGGTACCGGCTTCGACGAGCGGCTGCTGACGTCGTTGCACGCGCGGCTGCGGGACCGGGAGACGGCGCGGTCGCCGTTCGCCGGGCCGGTCAAGGAACCGGGGGCGCACTGGGTTCGGCCGGAGCTGGTGGCGCAGATCGGCTTCTCCGAGTGGACGCGCGACGGGCGGCTGCGGCACCCGCGGTTCGCCGG
Organism: Amycolatopsis mediterranei; assembly: GCF_026017845.1. NCBI lineage: Bacteria > Bacillati > Actinomycetota > Actinomycetes > Pseudonocardiales > Pseudonocardiaceae > Amycolatopsis > Amycolatopsis mediterranei. The sequence continues at coordinate 6,063,419 of NZ_CP100416.1, read as the reverse complement.
GCTGCGCGAGGACAAGAAGGCCGCGGACGTCGTACGGGAGCGCGCGTGAAGACTTCCCACCCGGACAAGGTGTTCTACCCCGAAGACGGGCTCACCAAGGGCGACGTCGTCGAGTACTACCGCGCCGTCGCGGACGTCATGCTGCCGCACCTGCGCGGCCGTCCGCTGACGCTGCGGCGCTTCCCCGACGGTATCGGGAAGCCGGGCTGGTTCCAGAAGCACCCGGGGGAGCACTTCCCGGACTCGATCCGGGTCGAGCGCGTTCCCCGGCGCGGCGGTGGCACCGACGAGTACGTCGTGTGCGAAGACGCCGCGACGCTGGAGTACCTGGCGAACCAGGGGACGGTCGAGTTCCACGTCTGGCTGTCCACAGCAGACGCCCCGGAGCGGCCCGACCGGCTGGTGCTCGACCTCGACCCGCCGGACGGCACGCCGGTCACCGAGTTGCGCACCGTCGCGCGGCGCATCCGCGACCACTACGAGCGGGTCGGCCTGACGGCGTTCGTCCAGGCGACCGGCGGCCGCGGGTTCCACGTCCTCGCGCCGCTGGACGCGAAGTCGGAGACCGACGTGGTGCTGGAGCTCTCGCGCGCCCTCGCCGACCGGGTCGCCGGCGACGACCCGGATCGGCTGACCACGGCCCAGCGCAAGGACCAGCGCGGCGACCGGATCTTCCTGGACGCCAACCGCAACGGGTACGCGCAGACGTTCGTGGCGCCGTACTCGCTGCGCGCCCGCCCGGGTGCGGCGGCCGCGACCCCGCTGGACTGGCGGGAGCTGGGCACCGCGGACCCGGCCGGCTGGTCCCTGGTCAAGGAGAAGCGGCGGCTGGCCCGCAAGGAGGATCCTTGGCGGGACCTGGACGAGCACGCGGGGTCGGCCGAGGCGGCGCTGAAGCAGCTCGGGTGAGGGAGAAGCGTCAGCCGAGCAGCTTCGCCGCGGCCTGCAGATCGGCGACGAAGCTCGCGTAGGCCTCGTCCCGGTCCGGCGCCCGCAGCACGGCCGACGGGTGCACCGTCGCCATCGCCGCAGGCACCAGCCCGGCCAGCTCCTCCGGCGGCTCGAGCGGCTCGCCCCGGTGCGCGGTCAACCGGAACTTCGGGCCCAGCAACGACTGCGCGGCCGTCGCGCCCAGCAGCAGCACCAGCTCCGGGCGCACGGAGCGCAGTTCCGCCAGCAGCCACGGGCGGCACGCGACCACCTCGGTGCGGCCCGGTTTCTGGTGGATCCGGCGCTTCCCGCGTTCGTCGCGCTTGAACTTGAAGTGCTTGACCGCGTTGGTGACGTACAACGACCGCCGGTCGAAGCCGGCTTCTTCGAAGGCGCGGTCCAGCAGCTTCCCGGCGGGCCCCACGAACGGCTCGCCCGCGAGGTCCTCCTTGTCACCCGGCTGTTCGCCGACGACGAGGACCTTCGCCCGGGCCGTGCCTTCGCCGAAGACGGTCTGCGTCGCGTCCTGGTACAGGGGGCAGGCCTGGCAGCCGGACGCCGCCGACCGCAACCGGTCGAGGTCGGTGGTGTCCGGCGGCTCGGCACCGCGGGAATCCGGCATGTGCGCGGAAATTCCCCGTCCGGGGCACGGGTAAACCCGCCCGGCCCGGGTAGCCGGAAGGCGACCCCTCCCGGAGAGAAAGGAGTTCACGATGACCACCGCACGCGACATCATGACGTCGGACGCGACCTGCGCCCGGGAGTCCGACACCGTGCACGACGCCGCGGTCACCATGGCGCGCAAGGGCGTCGGTGCCCTGCCGATCTGCGGCGAGGACAACCGGCTCAAGGGCATGATCACCGACCGCGACATCGTGGTGAAGGTCCTGGCCGAGGGCAAGGACCCCCGCGCGGTCCACGTCGGCGAGCTCGCCCAGGGCGAGGTCGTGACGATCGGCGCGGACGACGACGCCCAGGAGATCCTGCGCACGATGTCCGAGCACCGCGTCCGCCGGCTGCCGGTGATCGACGGGCACGACCTGGTCGGGATCGTCGCCCAGGCCGACGTGGCCAGGGCGCTGTCGAACCCGAGCGCCGGCGAGCTGGTCGAGGCGCTCTCGTACGACTGAGTGACCCCCGACGCGGTACGGCCGCCCCCGGCGCGAGTTCCGGGGGCGGCCGTACTTCGTGAGGTGGATCGGGCCGAGCGCGGCTCAGGACGAGCCGGCCGTCGCACCGTCCTCGGTGGACTCACGGGCCGATTCGGCGCGGGCGATGTGCCAGGCCACCAGCGCGCCGGCGCTCACCGTGCCCCAGAGCACGAGCGCGGCGTCGCGGGCGAACAGCCCGACGAGCAGCATCACCACCGCCGTGACGTCGCAGAGCACCAGCAGCAGGCTCCAGCGCCGGGGCGAGCGCAGCTTGCGGCCGCTGAAGGCGGCGGCGAACGCGGGATCACTCGCGCGCAGCTCGGCCTCGATCTCGCGTAGGGCGTGGCGTTCTCGATCCGGGAGCATGGGGGCCTCCTCGCCTCGGCTACCGCAGGGGATACCCGTTTTCCGCGGGGGCGAAGCACCGGAATCAGTGGTTGTCGCGGGGAATTCCCTTCGTTGCCGCGATGCGCTGGTACGCCACGGCGGGGCGCAGCACCATGCCGTCGCACAGCTGGTCGGTCATCGACCGCTGGATCTCCTGCCACGGCGTCTGCGACTCCGGGACCGGGTAGCCGCCGGCCTCGGCCAGCGCCCGGTGGCGCTGCGCGAGTTCGTCGTCGGAGATGAGGACGTCCGCGGTGCCGGCCCCGAGGTCGATCCGGACCCGGTCCCCGGTCCGCAGCACGGCGAGGCCGCCGCCGGCGGCGGCTTCGGGGGAGGCGTTGAGGATCGACGGCGAGCCGGAGGTGCCCGACTGGCGGCCGTCGCCGAGGCAGGGTAGCTCGTGCACGCCCCGCTTGATCAGCTCCGCGGGCGGGCGCATGTTGACGACCTCGGCCGACCCCGGGTAGCCGAGCGGGCCGGTGCCGCGCATCACCAGCAGCGAGTGCTCGTCGACGCCGAGGTCCGGTTCGTCGATGCGGGCGTGGTAGTCCTCGGGGCCGTCGAAGACGACGGCGGTGCCTTCGTAGACGCCCCCGGCCAGGTACCGGCGCCGGAACTCCGGCGAGATGACGCCGGCCTTCATGATCGCCGCGTCGAAGAGGTTGCCCTTCAGCACCAGGAACCCGGCGTCGGGGGTGAGGGCGGTGTCGAAGGTCCGGATGACGTCCCGGTCGCCGGCTTCGGCGTCGCGGCAGTTGTCGCCGAGGGTGCGGCCGTTGACGGTGGGTGCGTCCTCGTGGATCAGCCCGTGGCGCATCAGCTCGTGCACCACGGCCGGGACGCCGCCCGCGCGGTGGAACTCCTCGCCGAGGTACTTGCCGGCGGGCTGCAGGTCGACCAGCAGCGGGACGGCGTGGCCGAGCCGCTGCCAGTCGTCGAGGTGCAGGTCGACGCCGATGTGCCGGGCGATCGCGCCGAGGTGGATGGGCGCGTTGGTCGAGCCGCCGATCGCGGAGCTCACCACGATGGCGTTCTCGAACGCCTCGCGCGTCAAAATGTCCGACGGCTTGAGGTCCTCGCGGACCAGCTCGACGATCCGCAGCCCGGTCCGGTAGGCCATCCGCGCCCGGTCGCGGTGCGGGGCCGGGATGGCCGCGCAGCCGGGCAGGCTCATCCCGAGGGTCTCGGCGAGCGCGTTCATCGTGGACGCCGTGCCCATCGTGTTGCAGTGCCCCGGTGACGGCGCGGACGACGCGACGAGCTCCATGAACCCGGCGTCGTCGATCTCGCCGGCGGCGAGCAGCTCCCGCGCCTTCCAGATGATCGTGCCGGAGCCGGTGCGCTCGCCGTTGAACCAGCCGTTGAGCATCGGGCCGCCGGACAGCACGATCGCCGGGAGGTCGACGGTCGCGGCGGCCATCAGGCACGCCGGGGTGGTCTTGTCGCAGCCGGTGGTGAGCACGACGCCGTCGATGGGGTAGCCGTAGAGCGTCTCGACCAGGCCGAGGTAGGCGAGGTTCCGGTCGAGAGCGGCGGTGGGGCGCTTGCCGGTCTCCTGGATCGGGTGCACCGGGAACTCGATCGCGATCCCGCCCGCCTCGCGGATGCCCTCCCGCGTCCGGTCGGCCAGCTGCAGGTGGTGGCGGTTGCAGGGGGTGAGGTCGGAGCCGGTCTGCGCGATGCCGATCACCGGCTTGCCGGACTGCAGCTCCTCCCGGGTGATGCCCCAGTTCATGTACCGCTCGAGGTAGAGGGCGGTCATCCCGGGGTCGGCGGGGTTGTCGAACCAAGCTTCGCTGCGCAGTCCCATACCGGTCAGTCTGGCAACGGGCCCGGCGGAATGCACGCCCCGAAGCGCAGTGAATGACTCATTCCTGGCGTCCGACGTCAGGAATGAGTCATTCACTGCATGCGAGCCGTGGCGGACACCCGCGCCGGTGTCCGCCACGGACCCCCTCAGCCGAGCCCGTTGAGGCCGATCACCCGGGAGTACCAGTGGGCACTCCGCTTCGGCGTCCGCCGCTGCGTCGCGTAATCGACGTGGACCAGGCCGAACCGCTTCGCGTACCCCTCGGCCCACTCGAAGTTGTCCAGCAGCGACCAGTAGAAGTACCCGCGCAGGTCGACGCCGGCCTGGATGGCGTCGTGCGCCGCCCGCAGGTGGGAGTCGAGGAACGCCACGCGGTCGGTGTCGACGATGTCACCGCCGTCGGAGATGACGTCGGGGTAGGCCGCGCCGTTCTCCGTGATGTACAGCGGCACGGGCCGGTAGCCGCGGTGCACCTGCAGCAGCGACTCGGTCAGCCCGGCCGGCTGGACCTCCCAGCCGGAGTCGGTGCGGGGCGCCGCCGGGTCCGGGACGAAGTGCACGTCGGCGGCACCGACCCACTCGGGACCCGCCGGCTCGCTGCCCGGCACCGGACGGCCCGCGACGCGGTAGTCGCGGTAGTAGTTCACGCCCAGCCAGTCGACGTGCGCGGCGATGACCGCGGCGTCGTCGTCGCGCACGACCGAGCCGAGCCCGAACGGCTCGAGGTCGGCGACCAGGTCGTCCGGGTAGCCGCCGCGCAGCACCGGGTCGAGGAACAACCGGTTCTGCAGGCCGTCGATCCGCCGGGCCGCGGCGACGTCGGCGACGTTCGCCGGGTCGTGCGGAACGACCGGGTACAGGTTCAGCGTGATGCCGGCCGGGGTGTCCGGGGCGTGCTGCCGGATGATGTCCATCGCCAGGCCGTGGCCCAGCAGCAGGTGGTGCGTGGCGGCCACGGCCGCCGGGTGGTCGGCGCGGCCGGGCGCGTGGATGCCGCCCGCGTACCCGAGCATCGCCGCGCACCACGGCTCGTTGAGCGTCGACCAACTGGCGACCCGGTCGCCCAGCCGCTCCAGCACGGTCTCGGCGTACTCGGCGAACCGGTAGGCGGTGTCCCGGTTGGTCCAGCCGCCCTTCTCCTCCAGCGCCTGCGGCAGGTCCCAGTGGTACAGCGTCGCCCACGGCTGGATCCCGGACTCGAGCAGGCAGTCGACCAGCCGGTCGTAGAAGCCGAGCCCGGCGGTGTTCGCCTCGCCGCCGTCCGGCCGCACCCGCGGCCACGCCAGCGAGAAGCGGTAGGCGCCGAGGTTGAGGCGGCGCATCAGGCCGACGTCCTCGGAGTACCGGCGGTAGTGGTCGGCCGCCGGTTCGCCGTTGTCGCCGCCCCGGACCGCACCCGGGCGGCGGGCGAAGACGTCCCAGACCGAGTCGGTGCGCCCATCGGCCGTCGTGGCCCCTTCGACCTGGAACGCCGCGGTGGCGGCGCCCCAGACGAAGCCAGGCGGGAACATCAACGCGGTCTCCGCCCGAACGCTGTCGGGATGTACGGACATGTTCACCCTTTCACGGCACCTTGCATGATCCCGGCCACGATCTGGCGGCCGAGGAGGACGAAGACGATGAGGATGGGGATCGTGGCCAGGGTCGTGCCGGCCAGGACGAGCGAATAGTCGACGTAGTAGCCGCTCTGCAGCTTTTCCAGGGCCACCTGGACCGTGGGGTTGCCGGCGTCCAGCACGACGAGTGGCCACAGGAAGTCGTTCCACGACATCATGAACGTGAACATCGCGAGGATCGCCGCGGCCGGGCGCACCGCGGGCATGCAGACGTTCCAGAAGATCCGGATCATGCTGCAGCCGTCGACGCGCGCGGCCTCGATGAGCTCGTACGGCAGAGCGTCCACTGTGTACTGCCGCATCCAGAACACGCCGAACGCGGTGACCAGGTTGGGCACGATCACCGCCGTCAGGTGGCCCGCCCAGCCCAGTTCCGACATCGCGATGAACAGCGGGATGATGCCCAGCTGGGTGGGCACCGCGAGCGTCACGACGATGAACACGAACAGCTTGTTGTTCCCCCGGAACCGCAGTTTCGCGAAGGCGAACCCGGCCAGCGAGGAGAACAGCACCGTGGTCAGCGTGACCGTCCCGGATACGATGACGCTGTTCGCCAGCGCCTTCCAGAACGGCACGGTGTCGAAGACCCGGGCGGCGTTGGCGAAGAAATTCCCGCCGGGCAGGAACGACGGGATGCGCTCGCTGAGCATCGCGTTGTCCCGGCTGGCCACCAGGAACGACCAGTAGAACGGGAACAGCGAGCCGAGCACGAAGATCGCGAGCACGACATAGGTCGCCTTGCGCGGCTTGCCGAGCGAGGCGACGGTCTTGCGGAGCCCCGTTTTTCGGATGTCACTGCGCAGTGTCGTCATTTCTTCTTCACCGCCGGGGTACGGGCGATCCGGCCAGTGAGGAAGAAGTTCACCAGCGCGATGAGGATGATGATCAGGAACAGCACCCAGGCGATCGCCGAGGCGTAGCCGAGGCTGGCGTTCTGGAACGCCGTCTGGTACAGGTACAGCGTCACGGTCTGGAACTGGTTGGTGGAACCGCCGTTGTTCGACCCCGGCATCGCGTCGAACAGCTTGGGCTCGGTGAAGATCTGCAGGCCGCCGATCGTCGAGGTGATGATGACGAAGATCAGCGTCGGTTTGAGCAGGGGCAGCGTGACGTTGAAGAACCGGCGCCACGTGCCCGCGCCGTCGATCAGCGCCGCCTCGTGGAGTTCCTTGGGGATGGCCTGCATGGCCGCCAGCACGATCAGGGCGTTGTAGCCGGTCCAGCGCCAGTTGACCATGATCGCGATCGCGACGTGGCTGCCGAACCGGTTGGCCTGCCAGTCGATCGGATCCAGGCCGATGGTCTGCAGCACGCCGTTGACCAGCCCGTACTTCGGGCCGAACAGGTTGGCGAAGATGATGCCGATGGCCACGAGGCTGGCCGCGTACGGCAGCAGGATGCCGACCCGCCAGCCGGTCGCGCCGCGCAGCCGGGCACCGAGCAGCGCCGCCAGCAGCACCGCGAAGACGAGCTGCGGGACGCTGGAGAGCAGGAAGATGCTGATCGTGTTGACCAGCGCGTTCCAGAACTGGCTGTCGGCGAACAGCTCCTTGTAGTTGTCGAGGCCGATGAAGTCCGGGTCGTCGTCCCCGGCCTTCCACTTGAACGTCGACACGTACGCCGTGTAGAGCAGCGGGAACAGCCCGACGATCCCGAAGACGATGAAGAACGGCGCGATGTAGAGGTACGGCGAGACCTTGACGTCCCACCGGCTCAACCGGTGACGGAAGGTGGGCCGGGGAGACACCCGCTCCCCGGCCTTACTCCCTTCTGGCGCGACCTTGTCGAGGACGGTCATCGGTTCAGCGCGTGATCTTCTTCGCGGCTTCGACGAGCTGGTTCCAGCCGTCCGCGGCCGACTTGCCCTGTTCGACCGCCTGCAGGGCCGGCTGTGTGGCGTTCTCCTGGATCTGGCCGTCACCGGGACCCTTGTACTGCGGCTTCTGCACCTTCTTGGCCTGCTCGGCGAACAGCTCCCCGACCTTCGTGTCGCCGAAGTAGGGGTTGGTGTAGCTCAGCAGTGCCGGGTCGGTGAGCGCCTTGACCTGGCTCGGGAAGTTGCCCTTCGCCTGGAACGCCTTGATCTGCTGCTCCGGTGCGGTCAGCCAGGCGGCCAGCTCGGCGGCCTCGCGCGGGTGCTTCGACTGCGTCGGCACGGTGAGGAACGAGCCGCCCCAGTTGCCGCCGCCGCCGGGGAAGGCCGCGGTGACGGCCCACTTGCCGGCGTTCTCCGGGCCCGCGTGCTCCTTGATCACGCCGAGCATCCAGGCGGGGCACACCTTCGTGGCGAACGCGCCCTGCGCGAAGCCGGTGTTCCACTCGTTGCTGAACGCGGTGAGCTTGGCCGACTCGCCCTTGGCGACCGCGTCGGTGACCTTGGCCCAGGCGTCCTTGATGCCCTGGTTCTTCTCGACGGCCAGCTTGTCGTCGGTGCCGATGTAGCCCTCGGGGAGCTGGTTGACCATGGCGTTGAAGTTCTGCGAGGCCGAGTCGAACCACGCCTTGCCGTTGCTCTTCTTCACGAAGTCCGCGCCGGCGGCGAAGTAGCTGTCCCAGGTGGCGAACAGCGGCTTGACCGCTTCGGGGTCGTCCGGGAGGCCGGCGGCCTTGAACATGTCCTTGCGGTAGCACATGGCGAGCGGGCCGATGTCGGTGCCGTAGCCGATGAGCTTGCCGTCCTTGGTCTTGGCGGCTTCGTACTTCCAGTTCAGCCAGCGGTCGGGAGAGGCGTCGGCCGGACCGATCTTGCTCAGGTCGTTGAACTTCGAACCCTTGTCGAGAAAGTCCGACAGGTGGCCCTCTTCGAGGGCCGTCACGTCGGCGAGACCGGAGCCGGCGGCCAGCTTGGTGACGAGTTCTTCGTGGTAGGGGCCGCCCTGGCCGGTCTTGTGGTGGGTGATCTTGATGTTGGGGTGCAGCCGCTCGTATTCCGGGATGAGGTCCTCGTAGCCGAACTCGGTGAACGTCGCCAGCGTGAGGTCGACGTGCTCGTTCGGGTTCGCCGCGGCCGGAGGCTGCTGTTCACCGCCCCCGCTGCAGGCCGAGGCGCCGAGCGCCGTCATCGTGATGCCCAGTGCCAGGACCAGGCCGTTCCGGATCGTTCTCACGTGTCCAACCACCTTGTTGACGGGAATGAGCGCTCTCACTGCTGGGAGCCGATCTGGGAGCGCTCCCAGGTGTGGCAGAGTCTGCTGGGGCCCTTCACCGGTGTCAAGAGGTCGTAACCGGAGTGTTTCCTGCGAGGAGCGCTCCCGGACATTGCCCAGCGTGACCGTTAAGCTGTCGAGGTCCGGGTGGTTGTGGTGAGCGAGGGCGGTGCCGTGGGGCCTCGAGCAGGGGATGAAGAACGGCCGACACTGGAGGACGTCGCGGCGTTCGCCGGCGTGTCGCGGTCGACGGCGTCACGCGCGTTGAACGACGACGCGTACGTCAGTGCGGCGGCGCGGGAGAAGGTGCTGGCCGCGGCCCGTGACCTGGGCTACTCCCCGAACCAGGCGGCGCGGTCGCTGGTCACGCGCCGCACCGGGGCGGTCGCGGTGGTGCTGTCGGAGCCGGAGGCCCGGCTGCTCGACGACCCGTACCGCACCGCGGTCATGCGGGCCGGCTACCGGGAGCTCGCCGACGTCGGCCGCCAGATGGTGCTGATCTTCAGCGACACCCGCGAAGACCTGAGCAAGACCGTCCGGTTCCTGGAGGGCGGCCACGTCGACGGCGCGCTGGTGTTCGCGCCGCACCGGGCCGACCCGCTGCCCAAGGCGCTGCGGCTGCTGCGGATCCCGGTCGTGTTCGGCGGGCAGGCGGCCGGCATCCGGCGCGGCGTGCACGTCGTCGACTTCGACAACGAGGGCGGCGCCCGGCTGGCGGTCGAGCACCTGGTCGCGGCCGGGCGGCGGCGGATCGCCACGATCGCCGGTCCGCAGGACCAGAGCGCCCCGATCGACCGCCTCGCCGGCTGGCGCAAGACCCTGCTCGACGCCGGGCTCGACCCCGCCGACCTGGCCGAAGAGGCCGACTTCACGCTGGCCGGCGGAGCGAACGCGATGTCCTCGCTGCTGGCCAGGCACGCGGACCTGGACGCGGTGTTCGTCGCCAGCGACATGATGGCGGTGGGTGCGCTGCGGACGCTGGACGCGGCCGGCCGCCGCATCCCGGACGACGTCGCGGTGGTCAGCTTCGACGACAACGCGACCCTAGCCCCGGCCATGGACCCGCCCCTGACGTCGGTCCACCAGGACCCCCGCGAGCAGGTCCACGCGATGGTCGAGACCCTGATGCGGCTGCTCGACGACCAGAACCTCAAACCGCGCCAGCACATCCTCCCGGTCTCCCTGGCGGTCCGCGCCTCGAGCTGACCCGACCCGCGCGTCGACCTCCCGATCACGCGTGTCGACCCTCTGATCACGCGTGTCGACCGTCTGATCACGCGTGTCGGCTCTCCGATCACGTCAGCCGACCCTCGGCGGCACCCCCTCGGCGTGTCTGGAGGGTCGACACGCGTGTCTGGAGGGTCGACACGCGTGTTTCACGGGTCGACACGCGTGGTGTGAAAACCCGCTCGGCGTCCGTGGCTCGATGGGTGGGAACGTTCCGGCCCGAGATGCACGCCTTTGGCGCTAAACAGTGTTTTCTCGACACTGAGTGCGACCGGGTGACTAGGCCGAACGGGTGGCTGTACAACGATCGGGTACGGCTGTTCAGGAGTGTTCAGTGCGCCGGTGTTCGCCGGGTGCGCAGGTGTGACACCCGGGACCGCGGTGTCCTTCTGACTCGATTCTTTACATCCAGGTTTCCGGCTGGCTACCGTCTGCGCCTGGAAGCGCTCCCAGATCGCTGGCTCCCTACGGACAAAGGAGTTCCGCAGCCATGCGTTCCTCTCCCCGAAAGCGCGCGCGTGCGCTGGCACTGGCCTCGGCCGTGCTGGCGGTCACGGGCGCGGTGGTCGCCCCACCTCCGGCGCTCGGCGCCGACATCGCCTGTTCCGTCACCTACACCACCAACGACTGGGACACCGGGTTCACCGCCAACGTCTCGCTGCGCAACGACGGGGCGCCGCTCGACAGCTGGAAGGTCGGCTGGACGTTCCTCGATGGCCAGAAGGTCCAGCAGGGCTGGAGCGCGACGTTCGCCCAGACCGGCGCCGCGGTCACCGCGACGAACCTGTCCTACAACGGCCACCTCGGCACCGGGGCGAGCACGTCGTTCGGGTTCAACGGCTCGAAGGGCTCGGCCAACCGGCCGCCGACGGACTTCTCGGTGAACGGCAGCGCGTGCACCGGGGCCAACAAGGCGCCCACCGTCAGCCTGACCGCGCCGAGTTCAAGCGGCACCTACTACGCCCCGGCGACGATCCCGCTGGCCGCGACGGCCGCCGACAGCGACGGCACGGTGAGCAAGGTCGAGTTCTACGCCGGCGACACGCTGCTGGCCACCGACACGGCCGCGCCGTTCGAAGGCAGCTGGGGCAACGTCCCCGCCGGAACCTACTCGATCACGGCGAAGGCCTACGACGACAAGAACGCGTCGACGACGTCCAGCCCGGTCAGCGTGAAGGTCCTCTCCGGGCCGACGATCGTCGCCACGCCGGCGACCGCGCAGGTCAAGCAGGGCGGGAAGACGACGTTCGCGGTGTCGCTCGCCGGTGCCCCGACGGCGCCGGTCACCGTCGCCGTCGCACGGACGGCGGGCAGCACGGACCTGACGGCCGACCCGGCGAGCCTGACGTTCACCACGGCGAACTGGAACGCGCCGCAGAACGTCACGGTCAGCAGCGCCGACAACGGAGGAGCGCTGGGCAGCGCGACCTTCACCGCGAGCAGCAGCGGCTACACCGCGGCCACGGTGACGGTGAACGAGATCTCGTCGTCCACTTCGGACTACCAGCTCGCGTTCCTCACGCAGTACAACAAGATCAAGGACCCGAACAACGGCTACTTCCGCAAGTTCGGGAACATCCTGGTGCCTTATCACTCGATCGAGACGCTGATCGTCGAGGCGCCGGACTACGGGCACGAGACGACGTCGGAGGCGTTCAGCTACTACCTGTGGCTGGAGGCGTCCTACGGCCGGGTGACCGGTGACTGGGCCCCGTTCAACCAGGCGTGGACCTCGATCGAGACGTACGCGATCCCGTCCGCGGCGGACCAGCCGGGCAACTCGGGCTACAACGCGAGCAAGCCGGCGACCTACGCGGCGGAGTACCCGAGCCCGAAGTCCTACCCGTCGCAGCTGCAGAGCGGCGTCTCGGTCGGCAGCGACCCGATCGCGGCGGAGCTGAAGGCGGCCTACGGTTCGCCGGACGTCTACGGCATGCACTGGCTGCTGGACGTGGACAACATCTACAAGTTCGGCCACTGCGAGGACGGCACCAACACCGCGCCGGCGTTCATCAACACCTTCCAGCGCGGCTCGCAGGAATCGGTCTGGGAGACGGTCACCCAGCCCAGCTGCGACGTGCTGAAGTTCGGCGGCAAGAACGGCTACCTCGACCTGTTCACCGGCGACTCCTCCTACGCCAAGCAGTGGAAGTACACCGACGCGCCGGACGCGGACGCCCGCGTGGTGCAGGTGGCCTACCAGGCCGAGAAGTGGGCCCAGGCGCAGGGCAAGAGCGCCGATGTCGCGGCCGTGCTGAAGAAGGCGTCGAAGATGGGCGACTACCTCCGGTACTCGCTGTTCGACAAGTACTTCAAGAAGATCGGCAACTGCGTCGGCGCGTCGAGCTGCCCGGCCGGCACCGGCAAGGACAGCGAGCACTACCTGATCTCGTGGTACTACGCCTGGGGCGGGTCGATGGACTCCTCCAGCGCCTGGGCGTGGCGGATCGGGGACGGCGCGGCGCACCAGGGTTACCAGAACCCCCTGGCCGCTTATGCGTTGTCGGCGGATCCGGGCCTGAAGGTCACTTCGGCGACCGGCGCGACCGACTGGGCGACCAGCCTCGGCCGGCAGATGGAGTTCCTGCAGTGGCTGCAGTCGTCCGAAGGCGGTCTCGCCGGCGGTGCGACCAACAGCTGGGACGGCCAGTACGGCACGCCGCCCGCGGGCACGCCGACCTTCTACGGGATGTACTACGACTGGCAGCCGGTCTGGCACGACCCGCCGAGCAACCAGTGGTTCGGCTTCCAGACCTGGGGCATGGAACGGATCGCCGAGTACTACCAGGCGACCGGCGACGCCCGGGCGAAGAAGATCCTCGACAAGTGGGTGCCCTGGGCGATCGCGAACACCACGGTCGGCGCCGGCGGGAGCTTCCAGATCCCGTCCGACCTGACCTGGAGCGGCGCGCCGGACACCTGGAGCGCCACCAGCCCCGGCTCGAACACCGGCCTGCACGTCGCGGTGAAGAACTACAGCCAGGACGTCGGGGTCGCGGCCTCGCTCGCCAAGACGCTGCTCTACTACGCGTCCGGGTCGAGCAACGCCCAGGCCAAGACGGTCGGGGAGCAGCTGCTGACCGCCCTGTCGGCCAACGCGGACACCAAGGGCATCGCGGTGCCGGAGACCCGGTCGGACTACGACCGGTTCGACGACAAGTACAACGCCACCACGGACCAGGGGCTCTACGTGCCTTCGGGCTGGACGGGCACGATGCCGAACGGCGACCCGATCAACGCGAACTCCACGTTCCTGTCGATCCGGTCGTTCTACAAGAGCGACCCGCAGTGGCCGAAGGTCCAGTCCTACCTGGACGGCGGGGCTGCGCCGACGTTCACCTACCACCGGTTCTGGGCGCAGTCGGAGATCGCCACGGCGTTCGCCGCGCACGTCGCCCTGTTCGGCTGAGAGGCATCACATGAAGCGACTGCTCTCGCTGGTGGTCGCCGCACTGGTCGGGGGCGCCGTTCTCACGGCGTCCCCGGCCGCCGCGGCCCCGGGCACCACCGCGGCGGCCGGCACCGGGACCGGGTTCTGGCACGCCGCCGGCTCCCAGCTGGTCGACGCGACCGGCACGCCGGTCCGGATGACCGGGATCAACTGGTTCGGCGCCGAGACCGGCAACTACTCGCCGCACGGGCTGTGGAGCCGCAATTACAAGGACATGCTCGACCAGATGGCCGGGCTCGGGTACAACACGCTGCGGCTGCCGTACTCGAACCAGCTGTTCGACGCCGGGTCCAAGCCGGTCAGCATCGACGCCGTGCAGAACCCGGACCTGCAGGGCCTGTCCGGCCTGCAGGTGCTCGACAAGATCGTCGCCTACGCCGGTGTCAAGGGCATGCGCGTGCTGCTGGACCGGCACCGGCCGGACTCCGGCGCGCAGTCCCCGCTCTGGTACACCAGCGCGTACTCCGAAAGCCGCTGGATCTCCGACTGGACGATGCTGGCCCAGCACTACAAGGGCAACCCGACGGTGATCGGCGCGGACCTGCACAACGAGCCGCACTCGATCCAGGGTGGCGGCGGGGCCTGCTGGGGCTGCGGCGACACCGCGACCGACTGGCGGCTCGCCGCCGAACGGGCCGGCAACGCGGTGCTCGCGGCGAACCCGGACTGGCTGATCGTCGTCGAAGGCGTCGACTGCGTCAGCGGCACCGGCGACCCGCAGTGCGGCTGGTGGGGCGGCAACCTCTCCGGAGCCCGGCAGTTCCCGGTGCGACTGTCCAAACCGGACAAACTGGTGTACTCGGCGCACGAGTACGCGACGTCGGTGTTCGCCCAGACCTGGTTCTCCGACCCGGCGTTCCCGGCGAACCTGCCCGCGCTGTGGGACCACTTCTTCGGCTACCTGCAGAAGCAGAACATCGCACCGGTGCTGCTCGGCGAGTTCGGCAGCACGCTCGCCGACCCGCGCGACAAGGTCTGGCTGCAGGAGCTGATGAAGTACGCGGGCAGCGGCCCGTCCGGGATGAGCTTCACGTACTGGTCGTGGAACCCGAACTCGGGGGACACCGGCGGCATCCTCAACGACGACTGGACCACGGTCAACCAGACCAAGCAGGCGATCCTGCAGCCCTACCTGATCCCGCCGGTGGGTTCGGGCGGCGGCACGACCGACCCGCCGCCCGCGGCGAGCTGCGCGGTCACCTACCACGTCGACAACACCTGGCAAGGCGGCTTCATCGCCACGGTGACGTTGAAGAACACCGGCAGCTCGGCGCTGAAGAACTGGGCGCTCGGCTGGACCGTGCCGTCCGGGACGCAGATCACCGGCGGCTGGAACGCGACCGTCACGCAGACCGGGCAGCAGGCGAGCGCCAAGGCGCCCACCTGGGCGCCCGACCTGGCCGGCGGGGCCACCGCGGCGATCGGCATCCAGGCAACCGGCGCCTCGACCGGCTCGCCCGGCGGCTTCGCCGTCGGCGCGACCGCCTGCACCACCTGACCCACCCACCGAAGAAGACAAAGGAGCGCACTCGATGAGGAGTGAATTCTGGTCCCCGAAGAGGAAGTCACGGTTCGCCGTGGCGTCCTCGGTGACGGCGGCGGCCGTCACCGCCGGATTGCTGGTGGCCGGGGGCAGTCCGGCGGGCGCCGCCACGGGCTGCAAGGTCACCTACACGGTCAACCAGTGGGACACCGGCTTCACCGCCAACGTCGCCGTGACCAACCTGGGTGACGCCGTCTCGTCCTGGAACGTCGAATGGGACTTCGGCGGCAACCAGCAGGTGCAGCAGGGCTGGAGCGCCACGTTCAGCCAGAGCGGCAAGCACGTGAGCGCGAAGAACCCGTCGTGGGGCGGGTCGCTCGGCTCGAACGCCACGGCCAACTTCGGCTTCAACGGCTCGTTCTCGGGCACGAACGACATCCCGACGTCGTTCTCGCTCAACGGCGCCCACTGCGACGGCACGCCGGCGACCACGACCCCGACGACGCCGACCCAGACGACCACCACCCCGACGACCACGCCGACGACGACCACCACGACCCCGACGACGGTCACCACGACGCCCCAGCCCGGGACCCACGTGGAGAACCCGTACGCCGGGGCCAAGGGGTACGTGAACCCGGACTGGTCCGGCGAGGTGAGCGCGGCGGCCGCGGCCAAGGGCGGCACGCTCGGCGCCCAGATGGCCAAGGTGGCCAACACCTCGACCGCGGTCTGGCTGGACCGGATCGCCGCGATCGCGGGTACGACGGACTCGCGCGGCCTGCGCGGGCACCTCGACGCGGCGCTGGCCCAGGCGAGCGGCGGCACGCCGGTGACCATCCAGATCGTCGTCTACGACCTGCCGAACCGCGACTGCGCGGCGCTGGCGTCCAACGGTGAGCTGAAGGCCGCCGAGAACGGCCTGGCCCGGTACAAGTCGGAGTACATCGACCCGATCGCGTCGATCATGGCCGACCCGAAGTACGCGCCGCTGCGGATCGTGGCGGTCGTCGAGCCGGACTCGCTGCCCAACCTCATCACGAACACCTCGATGGCGACGTGCGCGGAAGCGCAGTCCAGCGGGGTGTACACGCAGGGCATCCAGTACGCGCTGAACAAGCTGCACGCGATTTCCAACGTCTACAACTACCTGGACATCGCGCACTCGGCGTGGCTCGGCTGGGACAGCAACTTCCAGCCGTTCGTCAACCTGGTCAAGCAGGTGCTGCAGGGCACGACGGCCGGGGTGAACAGCATCGACGGCTTCATCAGCGACACGGCGAACTACACGCCGCTGACCGAGCCGAACCTGCCCGACCCGAACCTGAACGTCGGCGGGCAGCCGCTGAAGTCGGCGACGTTCTACCAGTGGAACCCGTACTTCGCCGAGGTTCCCTTCGCCACGGCGATGTACAACGCGTTCGTTTCCGCGGGCCTGCCCAGCGGGATCGGCATGCTGATCGACACCTCGCGCAACGGCTGGGGCGGCGCGGCCCGGCCCACCGGGGCCTCGGGGTCCACTGTGGACAGCTACGTCAACTCGGGCCGGATCGACCGGCGGCTGCACCGCGGCAACTGGTGCAACCAGAGCGGGGCGGGTCTGGGCATCCGGCCGACGGCCTCGCCGGCGGCGCACTTCGACGCCTACGTCTGGATCAAGCCGCCGGGTGAGTCCGACGGCGCGAGCACGCAGATCCCGAACGACGAAGGCAAGGGCGCGGACCCGATGTGCGACCCGACCTTCCACGGGAGCCAGCAGGCCAACGGCGGCAACCTGACCGGTGCGCTGCCGAACGCCCCGCTGTCCGGCAAGTGGTTCGAGACCCAGTTCGAGCAGCTGGTCCAGAACGCCTACCCGGCGGTGCAGTAAGACCCCGGGCCGGGCGGTGCCGCGCAGCCGCCGCCCGGCCCGGCCTCCACCACGGCGGCCGCGGCCTGTCCCGCCAGGTCCGCCGCCTTGGTCCCGCGGGGGGGCCCCCGGGGGGGGGGCGGGGGCCCCGGGGGGCGGCCCCCGGGGGGGCCCGGCCGGGCGCCCCCCCCCCCCCCCCCCCCCGGGCGCCCCCGGGCCGGGTGGCGCCGGGGGGGAC